>JBFZCA010000587.1:0-9309 GCA_041308205.1 Planctomycetota bacterium
GCCGCGCGCGCGCGGGGCGTGTTCAGCCTCTGTGCCCGGATCCTCATCTGCGCTGCGCCGCCGGCAACTTCGGCATCGTCTCCTTGGTCTTCGGGTACGGAATGCGCCCGTGGAATATCTGCGTGGAGAGCGTCCGCAGGAAACTCTCCTCGATGCGCGAGAGCTCGCGCATGGTGATCTCCGAATCGTCCAGCTCGCCGTCCTGGAGCCGCTTGAGGATGCCGCTGTGGATCATGTCCTTCAGGCGCGGCGGCGTGGGCTCGGCAACGGTGCGGCTCGTCGCCTCCACGAGGTCGGCGAGCATGAGGATCGCCGCCTCCTTGAAGGTGGGCTTGGGACCGGGGTAGCGGTACTGCTCGATGTCGAGATCCTCCCTCCCGCCCGCGTCGGCCTGGCTCTTCGCGCGGAGGTAGAAGTACTGGATCACGGTCGTGCCGTGGTGCATGGGGATCATGGCCGCGACCTTGGGCGGCAGGTTCTCCTCTTCCGCGATCGCCAGGCCGTCCTTGACGTGCGACGTGATGACCAGACGGCTCATCTCGGGGGAGAGGCGGTCGTGCGGGTTGGGCGACCCCGGGGAGAGATTCTCGACGAAGTACTCCGGCTTGTAGAGCTTGCCTATGTCGTGGTAGTACGCGCCCACGCGCGTGAGCAGCGCGTCGGCGCCGATCGCCACGGCCGCCTCGCTCGCGAGATAGGCGACGTTCTGGGCGTGCGTGAAGGAGCCCGGCGCGCGCAGCGCGAACGTGCGCAGGAGCTCGTTGCTCAGATCGGCGAGCTCGCGCAGCCGGCGTTCGGTGACGACGTCGAAGAAGTACTCGAGCGTCGGGAGCAGGCAGGTGGCGGCGACGCCGCAGATGAACCCGTTCGCGAGGCCGCACAAGGGGTCGAAGACGAGCGGGAGGCGCCAGAACGGCTCGCCGGCATCCAGCCCCTGCATGACGCGGCCGGCGAGCAGGTTGCACACCGAGATCACGGCCACGTGCAGGAGCCCCGCGAAGAAGCCGATCGTGATCGGCTGGGACTGCGCGCGGATCCGGCCGGTGGCGATGACGCACCCGATCCCGCCGAGCATGAGCGCCAGCGTGAGGGGCACGTCGAGCGGCAGGAAGGACGGCGCGGCCGCCGCATCGTCGGGCAGCGACGGAAGGAGGTCGACGGCGCTCATGAATCCCGTGAAGAGGGAGAAGCCGGCGACCAGGTACACGGCCAGGTGCTTGGAGTACATCAGCGTCGCCGTGATCGCCAGGAGCGGCATGGGCGCGAGGAGGTGCGGGAGCCCGAACAGGAACACGAGCTTGGCGAGCACCATGTACGCGACGAGGATGCCGACCAGGCGATGGAAGGAGGCGACCGCGTCGATCGCCTGGGGGAATATCTGCATGAGGCCGATCCAGCCGAGCACGTTGACGAGCGCGACCATGAGGACGAGGGCCGCGGTCTGGGGCCCCAGGGCGCGCAGCCCCGGCGTCCTGAGCCAGCCCTCGAGGACCAGGCACTCGACCAGGAGAATGAACGCCAGGATGATGCAGCTTCGCGAGAGCGTGTTGGAGAACTTCTGCTGCCTGAGAAGCTGGTCCTCGCGGCTCTCCAGCTTGCCCAGCGAGAGCCGCTGCCAGCGCTTGCGTCTCTGCGTTCCCAGGTTCATCGGTGCCGTCCGTCCTGCGCGCGGTGCCGTTCGTAGGCATCGACGATCTCCGCAACGAGCGCGTGGCGCACGATATCGCGCCGGTCGAGCGTCGCCCAGGCGATGCCCGGCACTCCGTCGAGTATCCGCCGCGCCTCGACCAGCCCCGACGGCTCGCCCTCGAGGTCGATCTGGGTGACATCGCCCGTGACGACGATCTTGGAGCTCTCGCCCATGCGCGTCAGGAACATCTTCATCTGCGCCGATGTGGTGTTCTGCCCCTCGTCGAGAATGATGAATGCGTTGGCGAGCGTCCGCCCGCGCATGTACGCGAGCGGGATGACCTCCATGATCTCGCGCTCGATGTAACGCTTGACCTGCTCGTAGTCGAGGATTTCGTTCAGCGCGTCGTACAGGGGGCGCAGGTAGGGGTGGACCTTGGCGTAGAAGTCGCCGGGCAGGAACCCCAGGCGCTCGCCCGCCTCGACGGCCGGGCGGCACAGGATCAGGCGCTTGATGCGGCCTTCGCGGAGGCAGTGGACCGCCATCTTCACGGCGAGGTAGGTCTTGCCGGTTCCCGCCGGCCCGATGCACAAGACCACGTCGTGATGTTCCATGGCGTGGATGTACTGTCGCTGGCCCTCGGATTTCGCCCAGTGCGCCAGGTTGTGCGAGGCGGCGGGCTCGGGGGGGCGTGTGGCCGCGGCCGCGATGAAGTCGTCGGGGACCGAGTCGCCGCAGCGGATCATGGCGAGGATCTGCTCGAGGACGAGGAGCGCCTCATCGACGGGCCTCTCGTCTCCGCTCACGCGGATGTTGCCATCGCGCGCCGACACGGTCACGCCGAGAGCCTCGCGAATGGCGCGCAGGTGGCGGTCGTGCGGCCCGCACACGCGCAGGGCCGTCTCCCGGGAGAGGTCCTTGATCCACTTTTCTACCATGACTATGCCGGTATTCCCAGTCCGCCGCGCCGGATCGCCTCCGAGGCGGTTCCCGCGTCGGGCTGCTGTTCCGATACTCTATCGCGGGACTCGCCCATGCATCAAGGCGCGACAGCAGCTTATAGCCTACAGCCTACAGCCTATCTCGGCAGCCAGGCGCCCTTTGCAGGAGTGTCGCCGGCTGCGGCAGGGCGCCGGAAGCAACGGCGCGCCCTTTCGGGGCAGGACGATGCGGGCAATTATCATGAGCACGCGCTCATGCAAATAGCGAGCGCGGGCGCCGCGAACATGAGACTGTCGATGACATCCAGAACGCCGCCGATTTCCGGGAACATGATCGAGGAGTGCTTGACGCCGCAGGCGCGCTTGATGAACGACTCGATCAGGTCGCCCGCCTGGCCGAGCGCGCCGAGGACAAGCCCGCAGCCGATGACGGCGGCGGCGCCGTAGGGCAGGTCGGGCAGGAGGATCCGCGCGCTTGCATACGCCGCGGCGCAGGAAACGGCGAGGCCGCCGACCGTGCCCTCGACGGTCTTCTTCGGACTGACGGCGCACAGCGCGTGGCGGCCGAGCAGCCTGCCCGTGAAGTACGCGCCCGTGTCGCCGAGCTTGACGACGAGGAGACACGCCAGGACGAGAGCTTCGCCGTCCTGGAGGCTGCGGAGCTGCAGGAAGTACGCGGGCAGGTATCCCGTGTAGACCACGCCGGCGAACCAGGCCGCGGTTTCGGGAAGGGGGGCCTTGGCCGCGCCCCACCGGGCGGCGCCCGCGACCAGGCACGCGAACATGACGGCGGTGACCGCCGTCATGTGGAAAAGCCCCATGTGCGCCGGAAGGCAGCACCATGCGGCGCCGATGAGCGCCGCCACCGCGGGCACGCCCGCCGCGCGCCATACCCGCCGCGCGGGAAACGCCATGGCCGCATACTCGAGCCACGCCAGCACGGAACCGATCGCGACCAGCGCCGTGAAGCAGTGCGCCGTGCGGAACCGGTGATCGAGCCACAGGAGCAGCAGCACGCCGATCGAGAGCGGGAGGCCGTACGTCAGGCGCGCGCGCATGTCACTTCACGGCTCCGAACTTGCGCGTCGTGCGCGCGTAGAACTCGATCGCCTCGGCGAGCTGCGCCTTGCCGAAGGACGGCCAGAGCGTATCGGTGAAGTACAACTCCGTGTAGGAGCACTGCCACAGGAGGAAGTTGCTGAGACGCGACTGTCCTCCCGTTCGAATCAGCAGATCCGGGTCGGTCATGGCGGGGTCGTACAGGAACGCGCGCAGGCCGTCGGGATCGAGGGCCTCTTCGGCCGAACGCCGGCCGGACGCGCCGGCGCGCGCAAAGGCGCAGGCCGCATCCAGTATCTCCCGGCGGCTGCCGTAGTTGATGGCGAGCCTGAACGTGAACCGATCGTGCGCCGCCGTGAGCGCCATCGTGCGGCGGATCGCATCCGCGACCGGGCCGGGCAGCGGATCGAGGCGCCCGATGACGGCGAACCTGATGCGCTCCGTCCGCAGCATGTCCTCCTGCGATGCGAGGTAGCGGACCAGGAGGTCGAGCAGCCGCCGGATCTCGCGGGGAGGCCGGCGCTCGTAGTTCTCGCTCGAAAGCGCGTAGAAGGTCGCCTCGGGGATGCCGAGCGCGAGCAGTTCCCGCATGACGATGCGGATGGCGCGGGCGCCGCGCTCGTGGCCCTTGACGCGCGGCAGGCCGCGGTTCGCGGCCCAGCGGCCGTTGCCGTCCATGATGAACGCGATGTGGCGCGGGAGGATTGCCCGCGTCACGGCGCCGGCGCTCGCAGCGGCGGGTTGAGCACGATGGTCTGCGCGCGGTCGGGGCCCACCGACACCATGCGGATCGGGCAGCCCGCGGCGGCGCCGATCCATGCGATGTAGTCGCGGCACGCCTCGGGAAGATCCTCGAAGCGGCGGCAGTCGCCGATCGGCCGCTGCCAGCCGGGAAAGGTCTTCCACTCGACTTCCGGCGGCTCGTTCGGGAGCGACGCGGGGAGATGATCGACGCGGGTCGTGCCGCGGCGATAGCCGACGGCGGCCTTGATCTCGGGCAGCGTGTCGAGCACATCGATCTTGGTGATGACGAGGCTGTCCACGTTCGCCACCCAGATGGCGCGCGAGAGCGCCGCCATGTCCAGCCATCCGCACCGCCGCGGCCTTCCGGTCGTGGCGCCGTACTCGCCGCCGCGCTCCCTGAGAAGGTCTCCCAGCGCGGGCGGCGCCTCGCTCGGGAAGGGGCCCGCGCCCACGCGGGTCGTGTAGGCCTTGACGATGCCGATGACCTCATCGATCTTGCGCACGGGAAAGCCGCACCCCGTGCCGATGGCGCTCGGGCACGTGTTGGAGCTGGTGACGAAGGGATACGTGCCGAGGTCGATGTCGAGGAGCGCGCCCTGGGCGCCCTCGAAGAGAATGCGCGCGCCCCGCCGGTACAGGCCGGCGAGGAGATCGATGACGTTCACGACCGCGGGCTTGAGCTTCGCGCCGAGCGCGGCCTGCTCCCGCCAGAGGGTCTCGAGGTCGAACTCCGCATCGCCGTAGCAGTGCCGGAGGAGGCCGTTCTTCTCGGGCAGCACGCGCGCGAGCCACGTCTTGAGCGCGAGCGGATCGATGAGCTCGGCAGCGCGGATCCCGCGCCGCGCGGCCTTGTCCTCGTAGCACGGGCCGATGCCGCGGAGCGTCGTGCCGATCTTGTTCGCGCCGGCGCGCTCTTCGCGCGCCTTGTCCAGCGCGCGGTGGTAGGGCATGACGATGTGCGCGCGATCGCTTATGAACAGCCGTCCCGCGGTGTCGATGCCCGCGCGCCGGATCTCGTCCAGCTCGGCGAACAGCGTGACGGGATCGATGACCATGCCGTTGCCGAGGATCGCGTGCTTCCCCGGACGGAGGATGCCGCTCGGCAGGAGGTGGAGGACGTGCGTCTCGCCGCCGAACTTCACCGTGTGGCCGGCGTTGGCGCCGCCCTGGAATCGTACGACCGCGTCGCATCCCTCGCTGAGGACATCGACGATCTTGCCCTTGCCCTCGTCGCCCCACTGGGTGCCGATGACGCAGATTGTCTGAGGGGCGAGCGCGTTCATGCGTTGGTCTCCAGGGGCGCGCGCGTGCGGACCATGCGGACGAAATCATCGAAGAGATACGCCAGGTCGTTGGGACCGGGCGACGCCTCGGGGTGGAACTGCACGGAGAAGACGGGGAGCGCGCGATGCCGCGTTCCCTCGTTGGACTGGTCGTTGAGGTTGCGGAACGTCTCCGTGACCTCGGGGCCGAGCGTCTCGCGCGCGACGACGAAGCAGTGGTTCTGGCTGCTGATCTTGACCTTGCCGGTGCGCAGGTCCATGACCGGGTGGTTCGCGCCGTGGTGGCCGAACTTCAGCTTCTCGGTGCGGTATCCCATGGCCAGGCCGAGGAGCTGGTGCCCGAGACAGATGCCGAAGGTCGGAAGCCGCGCGTACAGCTCGCGGATCGTCGCGATCGCGTAGGTGACCGCGGCCGGGTCGCCCGGGCCGTTGGAGAGGAAGAGGCCGTCCGGCGCGAGCGCCGTGATCTCCGCGGCCGTCGTGTGCGCGGGCACGCGCCAGACCTCGAAGCCGATGCCGGCCAGGATGCGGGCGATGTGACGCTTCATGCCGAAATCCATGGCGACGATCCTGAGGCCGTCGGCGCGCTCGCGGAAGTCCGAGTACGCCCAGGGCGTGTGGAAGCCCTGCGTCCAGCGCTCCACGGCGTGCGTCGTGACCGGCGCCACGAGATCGCGGCCGACGGTGCTCGGCACGGCGCGCGCCTTCGCGACGAGCGAGGCGTCGTCGAGGTCGCCGGTCGAGATCACGCCCCGGAGCGAGCCCTCGACGCGCAGCAGCTTGGTGACGGCGCGCGTGTCGATGCCGGCGATGCCGACGACGCTCCTGCGCGCGAGGTAGGCGCCGAGCGATTCCTGCGCCCGGAAGTTGCTGGGCCTGGGGGCCAGGTCGCGCACGATGACGCCGCTCAGGTACGCGCGGTCGGACTCCTCGTCCTCGCTCGTCGCGCCGTAGTTGCCGATGTGCGGCTGCGTCATGAGGACGATCTGGCCGTAGTACGACGGGTCGGTGAAGATCTCCTGGTAGCCGGACATGGAGGTGTTGAACACCACCTCGGCGCCGACCTCGCCGGGAACGCCGATCGCCGTTCCCGCGTACACGGAGCCGTCTTCGAGGGCCAGTTTTGCAATCAAGGTACGTGCCTGCACTTACAGTGGCGAGCGCCGCCGGGCAGCGCGCCGCCGCGGCCGCGTGGGATCGTGCACAAGGGGCGATATTATATCCGACCGGCGCGGGCGGGCGCAACGGCGTGGGG
Source organism: Planctomycetota bacterium (assembly GCA_041308205.1). Taxonomy (GTDB): domain Bacteria; phylum Planctomycetota; class UBA8108; order UBA8890; family UBA8898; genus UBA8898. The sequence goes on from JBFZCA010000587.1 coordinate 6,913, forward strand.
CGGCGGCGCGCGCGGGCTACTTGAGCGCGAACTGGATGACGCCCTCGGTCTCCTGGAGCGCGGCCATGAGCGCGGGCGGCGCGCCGTGCTCGGGCAGGACCAGATCGACGCGGATCGTCAGCTCCCCGGCCGACCGATCGCGGCCGACCGAGAGCGCGGAGGGCGTCAGGCCGAAGCGCTCGAGGACGGCCTCGATGCGGCCGATCGTGCCGTGCACGCTCTCCGCCCTGATCGAAAGCGTGCGCCTGCAGCCGGCGGGCGCATCGCCGTGCGCCGGCGCACGGAAACGGCATGCAGCGCGGGCGAGCAGCACGAGCAGCGTGAACGCGGCGCCGAGCAGCAGCATGCCCTGGCCGGCCAGAAGCCCGGCGGTTGCGGCCGCGAAGGGGCGCACGGCATCGGCGCTTCGCGGGGCTGCGAAGCGCTCGGCGATGCCGATGCCGCCGGCGAGCGCCAGCATCGCGCACACGACGGCCTCGCGGCCGGCGCCGTGCAGCTCGGACGCGATGGCGGCGGCGCATGCGCCGAAGGCCAGCACGAGATCCTGCGGGCGGCGCCTGGACGGCGCCAGGCAGACGGCGAGAAAGCCGCAGAAGAGCAGGCGTGCGGCGATTTCAACCGCGAGCATGAATGACCCTTTCGTCCACCGCCGGCGGATGCGCGGCGGGAATGCACGGGGAATGTCCCCATGCCGCACGGAGTATACACCGGCTCCCGCGGGCGGACAAACCGCGCCGTGCACGGCGCCCCGCGGCCGCTCGCCGCACGCATCGGCGCGGGCGGCGGTGCCGGAAAACTCGACGCGCTCTTTCGTGCGGCGGTTTCCGGAACTATGCTTGTCTGGGCGCGCGGCCGCGCGGGGCGGCCGTGCGGCCCGGAACGGGAGCGCACCGAGGGCGCATGGACATTGCCGCATTCGATTACGAGCTGCCGCGCGAGCTGATCGCTCAGGAGCCGGCGGCGGTCCGCGACCGGTCGCGGCTGCTCCTCGTCGACAGGAAGACGGAGACCATCGGCGAGCGCGTGTTCGGCGACCTCGCGGGGCTGCTCGATCCCGGCGATGTGCTGGTCCTCAACGACTCGCGCGTCATCGCGGCCAGGGTGGCGGCGAGGCGCGCGACCGGCCGCGCGGTCGAGGTGCTGCTGCTCGGCCCAGGCCCCGGCGGCAACTGGCGGGCGCTCGTGCGCCCGAGCAAGGCGGTGCGTCCCGGCGAGGCCGTGCTGCTTCCCGACGGGCGGGCGCTCACGGTGGGCGGGCACGAGCCCGACGGCGAGAGCCGGGGAATCGCTTTTCCGCCGGGCACGGATCCCTTCGAGATCATGGACAGGTTCGGAGCCCCGCCGCTGCCCCCGTACATTCGCCGCGCCCCCGAACCGCAGGACCGCGGCAGGTACCAGACCGTGTACGCGCGGGAGCCCGGCAGCGCGGCGGCGCCCACGGCCGGCCTGCACTTCACCGAGGAGCTGCTCGCGGCCTGCGAGGCGCGCGGCATCCGGATCGCCCGCGTGACGCTGCACGTGGGCATCGGCACGTTCCTTCCCATGCGGACGGAGACGATCGAGGAGCACCGCATGCACGCCGAGCACTGCACTGCGCCGGCGGCGGTGCTCGCGGAAGTTGCAGCGGCGAAAGCGCGGGGAAACCGGGTCGTCGCCGTCGGGACGACCGCGGTGCGGGCGCTCGAGTCCGCGCTCCTGAACGGCGCATGCGGCGAGGAGTTCTCGGGCTGGACGGATCTCTTCATCCGGCCGCCGTTCAGCTTCAAGGCCGTCGATGCGCTCGTCACGAACTTCCATCTGCCGCGAAGCACGCTGCTCGTCCTGGTGAGCGCGTTCGCGGGGCGCGAGCTCGTGCTGCGCGCCTACGCGCACGCGATCGAGAAAGGTTTTCGGTTCTACAGTTACGGCGATGCCATGCTCATCCTGTGATGACACGCCGCGCGCCCCGGGGGCGCGGCATTTTCGCTGCTGGTCGTGCGGGCGCGGCCTCGAGCCGGCCGCCGCGCGCGCGGAGGGTTTCATCGAGCCGCGCGAGGAGCGCCGCGGCGGGCCGTTGTTCCGCTACGCGTGCCCCGCGTGCGGCGTCGAGAACATGTGCGAGACGACGGCGCGCGGCACGTTCTTCGCGTCGCCGCCGTTCCAGCCGACGCTCGTCGACTGGCTCTTCAGCAAGCTCGCGCCGCACAGCGCGGAGAGCTTTCTCAAGGCCGTCGCGTGGTTCCGCCGGGAGGAAGAGCGCCGGCGGTACGTTTTCGAGCGCGACGGGGACTACCGGTACTCGTCCTGGCGGGAGCGAATGCAGCGTTTCTTCCGCGTCCGGGCCGAGGCGCCCGCGGGCGGCGAGGAGACCGGCGCGGGCTATGCAATGCCCCGGGTTCCCTCGCCGCACGAGATCCT
>JBFZCA010000588.1:0-9450 GCA_041308205.1 Planctomycetota bacterium
CGCGGGCATCCTGTGGAAGGCGAAGGGGCAGATGATGTCGAGGTTGGGAAGGAGTTTCCGGTACGCATCCTCGGCGCCTCGAAGGTGGTAGCAGTTGGTCGCGAGCATCACGGGCTTGTCCGGAGCGAGCCGGCGGACGCGGTCCCGGAACGCCCCGAAGAACCGGGCGATCTCCTCGCGCTCCTCCTCGCCGCCGAGCCCTCCGTCCTTCTCCCCGCTCACGTACCAGCCGTAGAACGACGGGTGATGTCCGTAGCGCTCCCACAGCTCGCCGGCGACGGCCTCGTGCCAGGCGAGCGCGGCCGGCGTGTAGTCGAAGAACGCGTAGCACCCCACCCCCGGCATCACCGCCATCTCCAGGCGGTCCGCTGCATCGAGGATGACCTCGAGCGGATCGGCGCAGGCGATCGGCATGCGGCCCGGGAAGAGCTTCGATGGGTAGTAGGCCTTTCCCCGGTAGCCCTCGGCCTCGATGCGATGCCGCCCGCGATGGGTGAAGTTCTGGAACATCATCGTGATGACGAGGATGTCTTGGTCGACGGCGTGCATGGCCCGGACGAGCGCCCGCCAATCGCCCTCGGTCATCGCCGCCAGGTCGGCGTTGAAGGGCCGGCCCTCGCCCTCGTCGTGGTGGTAGATGTCGACCCACGCGCCGCCGAGGCGGCCCGGGGAGCGCGCCGCGGAGGCAAGGATCTCGATCGGGCGCGAGACGCGGGCGCTCTCGCCCGCCGGCCCGGCATCTCCCGGCGCGCGGGGCTCCGCGGCGATGCAGATGATTCGATGCTTCCCCGCGTGTCCGGCCGCCGGCCACCTGAACGCGACGCCCCGCGCCTCGCCGGGCGCGACCTCGACCTCCTCCCGCCGGAGGAGCCGCCCCGGCGACTCCTCGTCGAGGTAGAAGCGCAGCTCGAAGGACCGCGCCGCCTCCGCCCGGTTCCGGACGGCCCCCCGGATGTCGAGCTCGATCCGTTCCGTCACCGGCGAGGGCGGGACGAGGGTGAGGGACACCGCCGCGCCCGGATCGCACGCGGCCGCCAGGAGGAAGGCATGGAGCGCGAGAACCGAGCCTATTCGAGCCTCCTTACCGAGGGGTGCAAGAACGAGTACGTCCGTCGCGCTCGCTCAGAGCGCCCAGCCCTCCCGGTACTCGCGGTAGAGGAGCTTGTTCGCCTCCGGCCGGTTCGTGATCTTCATGTGCTCGTGGTCGTAGACGAGCTTTCCGCCGGCGCGGATGGCGACGGCGCCGAGGTTCACGGCCTCGGTGATCGGCCCCGCGTTCCGGAAATCGCCCGGCGAGAGCTCGCCGCCACGGAAAGCCTCGAGCCACGAGCCGCCGCCCCTGCCGGGCCCGCGGCGCGATTCGCCCTGCGCGGCGGCGCCGGCGGCCTTCTCCTGATAGTCCCGCATCTTCTTCTCGGGGATGATGCGCGCGTCCTGGCCCATGAAGCCTCCCAGGATCTTCCCCGCGTCGCCCACGAACATCATGCCCTCGGCCGGCAGCTCCCGGCCGTCCGTCTCGAGCTCCTCGGGGACGGGCGGCTTCATGCCGCCGTCGTACCAGTAAAGGTCGATGGCGGGCCGGGCTCCCGCCGCCGGGAACTTGTAGCGGACGGTGTTGGCCGCGGGGAACGAGACATCGTTTGCGAGCGGGCGACTGACGTTGTCGACTATGGTGCACACGTGGCTCGACCACGCCTCGACGCTCGATGGCGCGCCTAGCTCGAAGAGCGTGAACACGGACCACAGGCTGTAGTGGCCCATGTCCGCAAGCGAGCCGCCCCCGAACTCGTACCAGCCCCTGAACACCGCATGCGTGTAGTTGGGGTGATACGGGCGGTCGAGCGACGGGCCGAGCCAGAGGTTCCAGTCGAAGCCCTTGGGGACGGGCGGCCTGTCCGTGGGAGCGCTCGGCCACTGCGGCCACACGGGCCGGTTCGACCAGTTGTGGATCTCGCGAAGATGTCCGATGGCGCCGCCATCGATCCAGCGCCGGATCTGGCGTATCGGTTCGCCGCCGTTGTACGGGAGAAAGTGCGTGGCGATGTTCTTCGCGCGCGCCGTCTCGATGACGAGCCTGCCCTCGTACAGCCGGTTCGCGAGCGGCTTGTGGACGAGCACGTGCATCCCCTTCTTGAGCGCCGCAATGGCGATCGTCGCGTGGAGGTGGTCGGGGGTCATGATCTTGACGGCGTCGACATCCTTCTCCTTCTCGAGGAGCTCGCGGAAATCGGCGTACGCGGCGCACCCCTCGAGCTTCTCCGAGCCCCGTCGCCGCGCGTAGTAGGCGTCGACGACCTTGCGCCCGACCTCGCGTCCTCCGGGAATGCCGGGCACGCCCTCGCGCCACATCGGATCGCCGAGCAGGTCCCGGATCCTGTCCCGCACGCCGTGCTTCCCCCAGTCGACGTAATCGTTGCTGTCCTCGTTAGGGTCGCACACGGCGACGATCTGAATCCTCGGTTCTTCGAGCAGATATCCGAGCTCGTTGAATCCTTGCGTCCCCATGCCGATGTGGGCGAGCGTCGTCTTGTCGCTCGGCGGCACCGCGGGCGCGCCCAGCACATGGCGGCCGACGATCGCCGCCCCCGCGAGCCCTCCGCGCGCCAGAAACTCCCGCCGGTGCATCTTCGGTTTCATCGCGTGCCTCCTTGCGCCTGGAATCGCTCCAGGACAGTCCTCACCCGCTCGAGCTGGATGGCGACCTCCGCGTACTCGTTCACGGCCGAATGGTGCTCGACGCTGTAGTAGCCGCCGTAGCCGGCGTTCCACAGGTTCGCCAGCTTCTCCTCCAGGAGCGGCCCCGACGTGATGTTCCAGGCGATGTGCGTGTGGCAGACCCACGGCGCGGCCTCGCGGTCGGCCCGCGCCTTCTCCGCGTCGTCCCCCGCCCAGCCGCCGATGTGGCAGGAGACGCCGAAGGCCGGGTGGTCGACCGCGCGGTACAGCTTCTGCATGTTGGCCCACGCCTGCTCGGGGCCCCAGTGATTCTCGGCGCCGACCTTGAAGCCGTGCTCCTGCGCATACCGCGCGTACTCGCGGTAGCGCGCGACAATGTGATCGAACGCCTCCTGCGTCCACTCGGCGCCCCGGCCGCCCGCATCCACGCGCACGAAGCGCGCGCCCAGGAGGCGCGCGGCATTCAGGTGGGCGAGGGCGTTCGCGCGGTTCTTCTCCCGCACCGCCGGATCGTCGTCCCAGACGTGCGCGGCGTCGACCGCGATGTCGGCGAGCTCGAGGCCCCGCTCCTCCAGCCCTTCCTTGACCTTCTTCAGGTAGTCCTCCGCGGTGCTCGAGAGGAAGCCGCTCCAGATGTCGGCGGCGCCGAGCCCGTAGCGGTACTTGCAGGACTCGAGGTAGCCGAAGACATCCATCTTCCCCTCGCCGAGGAGCCCCCGGAAGGAGTACGAGAGCACGGATATCTTGAGCTTCTTCTTCTGGGCCGGCGGCGCAGCCGCAGGCGGCGTCGCCGCAGGCGCCGCAGCCCGAGGCAAAGGCGCCCCGAACGCGGGCACGGCGGCAAGGGCCGCGGCTCCGAGAGATGTCCTGACGAACTCGCGGCGACCCATCGATCTCATGCGCACCTCCTCATGATTCAGGTTCAATCGCAGCACTGCGATCAACCCATCTTAAATGGGTCGCCCTCGGGAATCCAGACGCCCGCGGCCACGCGAATCGGGGGACAGTCACCGATTTCCGGCAGCCGCGTGGATGTGCTCGCGGCTCTGGACGGGGTCGGCGTCGAGGCCGAGAAGCCCCCACGAGGCCCGCCACCGCCGGGGCCCGCGGGGACGAGCCTGCACGCTTCCATGGGCTGACCGGCCATGCTCTTCCACCTCCGAAGTCGTTCTGATGCGAACCTTCACTCACTGGAGCCGGCGTGTCCTCGGCCACGCATCGGGGGCCGAATCCTCTCGGGATGTCACGCAAGGCACACCGGCTATTGACGCTGCAGCGACGGCCGGTTTCTGATTGTGGCAATCGTTCTGTGATTCGCGCTCGGCATCGGGCGCAAGGTTGCCGGCCCGACGGCCGTGGAGCGGGACTCCGCGGGGCGACCGGCGACCCACGACGTTTGCTGCACGAGATAGCTCAGGAGAACCGCCCATGGCGCCGCCCCTGACCTCGCTGGCCCTTTCCCTCCTCCTTCTGGCGGACAGCCCGCCGCTCCTTGCCGAGACGACGATCAACGAATCGGCCCGTGCAATCCCGATCGTCCACGACGTCGACGTCGTGGTCGCCGGCGGCTCCGCCGGAGCGGTGGCCGCGGCGGCGGAGGCGGCCCGCGGCGGCGCGAAGGTGTTCCTGGCCGCGCCCCGGACCTACCTGGGCGAGGACGTGTGCGGGGCGATGCGCTTGTGGCCGGCGCCGGACGAGACTCCCCCCGGCCCGTGGGTCCAGGACCTCTTCGGACGCGATCGCGAACATCGAGGAGGCCCGGGAGGCCTTCGGCGCGGGCGGCGATGAATGCACGCCGCCGGGGCTCGGAAGCGGCGACACGACGCGCACGCGGGCAATCGCGCCCGCGACGATCGCGGCGGGTTCGTCCGCCGCGCGCCGCACGCGCAGGCGGCGTCTCGCCGCCCGTTGACGATCACCGCGCGAACTCGGCGGGAATTGCCGCGAGGGCCTCGCCGACTTTCACGCCCCATCGCGGGGGAGTACGATGGCATGCACGGAAGGGAGGTTGCCGTGAAACGCACCGAACGACGCCGATTCCTGAAGCGCGTGGGCGCGGCCGCGGCCGCGGGCTGCGGCCTTCGTCTCCTTGCGGGCGAGGGGCCCGCGCCCGTTCGCAGGCCGAACATCCTCTGGCTCATCGCCGAGGACCTGGGGACCGAGCTTGCGTGCTACGGAACGAAGGAGGTCGCAACGCCGAATCTCGACCGCCTGGCGGAAGACGGCGTGCGCTACACCCGGTTCTACACGACGGCGCCCGTCTGCTCGCCGAGCCGCTCGGCCTTCATGACCGGCATGTACCAGACGACGATCGGCGCCCACAACCATCGCTCGCACCGCGACGACGGCTTCCGCCTGCGCCCCGATGTCCGGGTCTTGAGCGAGCGGTTCCGCGACGCGGGCTACTTCACCGCCAACATTCGCGAGCTTCCCGCCGCGTGCGGCTTCAGGGGCACCGGCAAGACGGACTGGAACTTCACGCCGCCCGAGAAGCCCTTCGACTCCGCCTCCTGGCAGGATCTCCCGGCGCACCGTCCCTTCTTCGCGCAGGTCAACTTCCAGGAAACGCATCGTCCGTTTCGGGCGCCCGCGCGCGCCGACCCCGCCAAGGTCGCGCTGCCGCCCTACTACCCCGACCACCCGGCGGCGCGCGAGGACATGGCGAAGTACCTGGACAGCGCCACGGAGCTCGACCGCAAGGTCGGCCTCGTCCTGGCGCAGCTTGCGGCCGGCGGCCTTGCCGACTCGACCGCCGTCGTCTTCTTCGGCGACAACGGCCAGGCGCACGTGCGCGGCAAGCAGTTCTGCTACGAGGAGGGGCTGCACGTTCCGCTCATCGTGCGCTGGCCGACGGGCTTCCCCGCGCCGGCGCGCTTTGCGCCCGGCACGATCGACGACCGGCTGCTCATGTCGATCGATCTCGCGCCGACGATGCTCGGCCTTGCCGGCGCCGGCATTCCGAAGGCCATGGAAGGCCGCGCGTTTCTCGGCGAACATGCGGGCCCGCCGCGCGAGTATGTCTTCGGCGCGCGCGACCGCTGCGACGAGACGGTCTTTCGCCTTCGCACCGTGCGCGACACGCGCTACAGGTACATTCGCAACTTCACGCCCGAGCGTCCCTTCCTCCAGAAGAACGACTACAAGGAGCGAAGCTACCCCGTGTGGAATCTCCTCAAGGAGCTCAACGCGCAGGGGAAGCTCGCGCCCGCCCAGGCGGCGCTGTGCGCGGACCGCATGCCACCCGAGGAACTGTACGACCTGCGCGAGGATCCGCACGAGATCGTGAACCTCGCGGCCTCGCCCGAGCACGCGCCCATCCTCGAGCGCCTGCGCGCGGCGCTCGCGCGCTGGATCGAGGAGACGAACGACCGGGGCGCCGAGTTCGAACCGCCGGAGGTCCAGGCGAACGAGGGCCGGACGAAGCCGGCACCCGTGCCGGCGAAGGATGCGAAGGCTCACAAGGAGAAGTGATGCGTTTCGGCAGATCCGCAATCCTCGCCCTTCTCGCACACGTTCCCCTTGCGCTCTTCGGCGCCTCCGACGGCGCGGCGCCCGCCTCCGCCCCGCCGAGCGGTTTTCGCTGGAGCGCCGCGGACGCCGCGGGCGCCGGCGGCATCGAACGGATTGCCCTCGATGGCCTCGACGCGGTGCGCTTCACGGCGAGCGCGCGCACGTCCGTCGACCTCTCGTCCGCCTATGCGTGGCACGAGTGCACCGGCCCCCTGACGCTCCGCATCGTGTTCCGGCCGACCCGCCGCCCGCGCGAGAAGACGCCGCTCGTCTCGCGGTGGCACATGCGGCCGGGCGGCAGGGCCTTCGAGGCCGGGCTCATGATCGACGGCCGGCCCTATTTCGATGTCAGCGGCTCGGGCGACTGGGACCGCGAAGGGCTCGAGCTCGTGGGCGCGTGCCGCCTCGTGCCCGGCACGCGCTACGCGCTCGCGGCGGTCTTCGATCCCGGCGCGCGCCTGTCGCTCTTCGTGAACGGCCGCGCGTGCGGAGACCTGGCGGCGCAGGTTCCCGCACGCCTGCACGCCGCGGCCACGCCCGTGCTGCTTGGCGCCCAGCCTCCGGGAGGACGCTGGGCGGACGCGGACATCGCGCTCGTCCTGGCGGACCACCGCGCGCTGCCGGAAAAGGAAATCGCCGCGTGGGCCGCGTCGCTGGGCCTGACCGAACCGGCTCCCGGCGTCGAGACCGCGGTGCGCGACGGCTGCATGGATCTGCCGGCGGTCAGGCGCGAGGTCATGGCGTACCTGGAGCTTCTCCAGGTCGACGGCGCGCCGTACGGCGCCCTCCGCGGGCGCGCGCACCCCGACGCGCCCGTCACGCTCTACGCCTCGTGCGATGCGGCGTGGACGCGCGCGTGCATGGGCGAGGACCTCGCGACGACCCTCACGCCCGCGCAGCGCCGCGAGTGGACGGCGCACATCAACTCGTTTGCGCGGGCCGACGGCACCTACCCCGGCGACCGGCACTCGCTCGAGCATGCCAACGGGATGGTCATCGGCGCCCTCGCCGTGCTCGGCGGGAGGCAGCCGCACCCGGTGTCCCTCTACGAGTCCTTCGATGCGCTGCACGAGGCGCCGGCCTGGCTCGAGCGCATCCGCTGGGAGCGCCAGTGGTCCGCCTCGCATCTCTTCTGGGGCGGCATGCACTGCTACAGCACGTCGCGCGCGTGCAGCGACGAATGGAGAGCGTGCGTCTTCGCGTGGCTGGACGACAACCTCGATCCCGCAACCGGCTGGTGGCGCAAGGGGGTCCCGCAGGCGGGCCTTCCCATCGAGGTCCTGGGAGGCGCGGCGCACATATGGCCGATCTACCAGCACCACGGCCGGCCGTTCCCATTCCCGGCGCGCGTGATCGACAGCATCCTCGCCATGCAGCGCGAGGACGGAAGCTGGCTCGGATTCTCCAACTACATGGAGCTGGACGCGCTGTACGGCCTGGCCTACATGCGCTCGCTGGCCCCGGAGCACCGCGCGCAGGATGTGGCCGCCGCGGCGCGGCGCCACGGGCGTCTGGTGCAGGCGCGGTACCCCGGGTTCCTGCCGTCGGCGCCCGACGCCCACACGGTGCTCGCCCTGGTCGGCACGCTGGCCTTGCTGCAGGACCTCGTGCCCTCCGACTTCCGCGACACAACACGCTGGTCGGACATCTTCACCGACCGGCGCTTCTACCGGACGGACCTTGTCCAAAGGGAGGCGCCTGCGGAAGCGCTCGCGGCCTACCGCGCCGAGCTCGATGCGTTCCGCGCGGAGTTCGGGGGGACGCGCGCGCTGCCCGACGTGCGCTTCTTCCTCTTCGGCATGGGACTGCGGCCGAAGTTCATCTACCGCGACGGGCGCCTCCTGGATGCGCGTTCGGGCGCCGCCGTGCGCCGGTGGGAGATCGCGTCGGACACGATCGTCCCCCCCGACTACCTCGTGAGCCTGTCGGCGGCCGGCGGCGCCGCCGTGACGATCCGCGAGGACACGGAGGCCGTGTGGATCGAGGAGAACGGCCGGCGCGAAGCGCTGCCCGGGACGCGCCTGCCCGCGCAACTGCCCGAGTTCGCGGGGCATCGCTACGCGCGCGTTCTGCGCGTGCTGCATCAGGAGCTGCTCGTCAACGTCACCGGCGCGGGCCCCGTCCCGAACTTCTTCGTGTACTCGAAGCCCTGGTACCGCGACGGCGCGATGATGGCGCTCGCGTTCCGCGCCACGGGCAACCTCGACTGCATTCGCGACTGGATTCTGGGGCTTCGCGAGCCGTTCGACCGCAACAACGCCGGCGAGACCGAGGCAGACAACCTCGGCCAGGCGCTCTTCCTCGTGTCGCTCGTGAGCGACCGCGCCCACCCCGTCGTGCCCGGAGTGCTCGAGGCGGCGAAGCAATTCGAGGTGCAAGGCCCCGAGGGCCGTTTCATCCGCGGGCGCTCCGATTTCGCGCCGCATCCGGTCTACCAGACCAAGTGGCTCAAGTACGGCCTCCGTGCGCTCGGCGTGCCGGACGATTACGACATCCCCGCCGTGCGCGATGGCTACGGCGCGCTCTTCTGGCTCGACTATCGCGACCGCCATGTGCCCGGGGACGACAGCGACGACCGCGACCTTTACCCGTACCTCGGCTGGGCCTGCGATCACTTCCACGGCACGAAGAAAAGCCCCATCGGCAACCGCGATTACCCGCTCACATGGGAGCGCAAGGCCGGCCAGGCGCGCTACGAGGGCCTGCGCGCGCTCGACCCGGCGTACGAAGAACAGAAGCTCGCAACTCCGCACACGTGGCATGCGGCCGAGGTGTTCCTCTACCTGCTCGCGGAGCCGCCCGCGACGAGGTGATCGCCGCGCGCGGGGGAAGGCGGGCCGGCGCGTGTAGGGTCGATCGGCAACTCGCGTTCCGGCCGTGCCTAAGTACTCCTGTCCGGAAATACGGTGACGCACCGAGAACCCCGCTCGGGCGTCCTGGCAAGGCGCGCGACTGAGGCGATCTGTGGAGCCAGCGCAACGCAATCAGGGCGCCCGAGCGGGGTTCGAATGCCACCGTAGTTCCGGACGGGGGTACTCAGGCATGCGCGCTGACCGCGCGCGGGAGAAGGAGGAACCATGCTCAAGCACGTGGTAACGATTGCGGCCGCGGCGCTCTGTGCCGCCGCATGGACGAACGGCGCAGAGTCGGAAGCGGCGCACGCCGCGGAGCGCGTCTATCTGAGCTCGCTCGCCCCGACGGAAGCGCATCAGGCGTGGGGCCAGCTCGGCCTGGATGCGAGCGTCCAGGGCAAGCGCCTTCGCA
>JBFZCA010000589.1:0-2705 GCA_041308205.1 Planctomycetota bacterium
GAGCGATTGCCGCCGTGGAGACCTCCCGTCCCCACCTCCATAGCGTCGGCAGAGCCGCAATTGCGCAACGGACGCGTTCATTGCACGTTTCGACGCACGGGTTCACCGAATATGTACCGGGCTATAGGCTACAGGCTAGAGGAAGTCGGGGGCGGCACGGCGAATACTGTCGCGTCCACGAGGGCGAAAGCCTCAGGCGCGGGGTTCGCTCTCGCGCCCGCGCCGGCGCTCCTCGCGCCAGAGCAGCACCGCGAATACGAACCCGACGACCCCCACCGCCGAGAAGATCCACATGCCGGGGGCGTAGCCCATGGGATTCGCCGGCCCCGCACCGAAGTGATCGTTCGCCCGGCCGATCAGAAGCGGCATGACCAACAGGCCGAGCTGCTGGAAGAGGCCCATGAGCGCGTAGGCGCTCCCGACGCGGGTTTCCTCGACGATCGACGGCACCGCGGGCCACATGACCGCCGGGACCAACGAGAACGCCGTCCCCATGAGAGCGATCGGGATCCATGGCGACACCGGCGCATACATCATGAGGAGGTACACCGGCATGAGCAGCACGGACCCCACCGTCATGAAGAGCGCGCGCCTGCCCAGCTTGTCGGCAAGGAGGCCGAAGAGCGGGGTCGCGAGCATGGACGCCGTCGGAAGCAGGCTGTTCAAGTAGCTTGCCGCTTCGCGCGCCTCGTGCTCGGGAAGCATGCCGAAGCGCGTGTCCATGAAGAACTTCACGGCGAACGTGCGGAACGGGAAGATGCCCGAGTAGAAGGCGACGCAGAGCCCCACGATGCACCAGAACGCCCACGGGAGCCGCAGCACGGCGGCGACATCGAGCTTGTCGACCGCGCCGCGCGCGCCGAGCGCGAAGCGCTTCTCCGCGCGGACCTCGAGATACCAGTAGGCCGCAGCGCCGGCAAGGCACAGCGCGCCCGCCGCCACGGCGAGCCACAGAGGCCCGCGCCAGCTCGGAGGGCCATCCGCGCCGTCGGGATAGAACAAGGCTCTCGCCCAGGTCGGCGATCGGTCGGCGGCGGTGGACGCCAGGCGCGCGATGGCCAGGTTGATCCCGAAGGCGAAGCCGAGCTCGCGGCCCCTGAACCACTTGGCCAGGCTCGCCGTCACCGCGACGATCAGCATCTCGGCCCCGAGGCCGAGGAGCGCGCGTCCCGCGACCATGACCGGGAAGCTCCCCTCGACCACCATCACCGCGGCGCTCAGGAAGCAGAGAGACGAGAAAATCGCCATCGACAGGCGCATGCCCATGCGGTCGACGATGAACACGCCGAGGAGCAGCATGAACGGCGCCGCGACGCTGTAGCTCGAGTACAGCCAGCCGATCTGCGTGTCGGTGAACTCGAGCTGCCGCGCGAAGATGTCGTTGAGCGGGTTGATGCTGTCGTAGATGTAGTAATTCCCGAACATGGGCAGGCTGACCGCGAACAGCACCACCCACCGATAGAGCGCCGACGGCGCGCGCGCGCGGTCGTCCGTTGATTCCGCGATCATGGGTTGCTCGCTCTCACCCCTCCGGGAGGTTCTCGGATACCCGGAGCTCGGCCCCCCGGGCGCCCGGGCCGCGCGGCAGCGCGACATCGAGCAGCGCTCCCAGGCACGCGCGCAGGTCGGGCGCGAGCGCCGACACGAACTCCGCCCGGCGGCCGCCGCAGAGCGGCTTGAACGCCCCGAGATCCACGCGGTCGATCTTGTTGAAGACCAGGATGCGCGGCCGATCGCCGAGGCCGATCGCGCCGAGCACCGCATCCACGACCTCGATGTGGCGGAAGACATCGCGATCCCCGGCATCGGCGACGTGCAGCAGCAGGTCCGCGCCGCGCAGCTCCTCCAGGGTCGCCTCGAACGCCCGCATGAGGCCCGGCGGCAGATCGCGAATGAACCCCACCGTGTCGACGACGATCGTCCGCCGGCCGCTCGGAAGGGCGAAGCGCCGCGAGGTGCTCTCCAGCGTCATGAAGAGCTGCGGCCCGGCGGGCGCATTGGCGGCCGTCAGGCGGTTGAGCAGCGTGGTCTTGCCCGCGTTCGTGTACCCGACCAGCGCGACGACGGGAATCGTGTTCTTCTCCCGGCGTTTCCTGAGCTCGGCGCGCTGGGCGCTGATGTGCGTCAGGCGTTCCTCGATCTGCGCGATCCTGCGCTTGATCGTGCGGCGGTTCAGCTCCTTCTGCGGTTCGCCGACGCCGCGGTCCGAGCCGATGCCGCCGCGTATCTGGCCCATGCGCTCGCCCTCGGTCCTGAGGCGCGGCAGCGCGTGCATCAGGCGCGCGAGCTCGACCTCGAGCTTGCCCTCGGCCGACGAGGCGCGCTGGGCAAAGATGTCGAGAATGAGCTGCGTCCTGTCGATCAGCTTCACCGGCAGCTCGTCCTCGAGGTTGCGGGCCATGCCGGAGCCGAGCTCGTGGTTGAAGATGATGACGTCGGCGGCGCGGTGCAGCGCCAGGACGCTCAGCTCCCACACCTTGCCGTGCCCGATGAAGGAGCGCGGGTCGGGCCGGAAGCGCCGCTGCATGACCGTGTCCACCACCTCGGCGCCGCTCGACTCGGCCAGCGCGGCGAGCTCGGCCATGGACCGTTCGGCGGCGCCGCGGTCGCCGTGCCATACGCCGACGAGAATGGCGCGCTCGCGCGGCGCGATGTCGCGCGCGCGCGGCCGCAGGAGCGCCAGCTCCTCCTCCCGCGCCGCGGTG
>JBFZCA010000590.1:0-3045 GCA_041308205.1 Planctomycetota bacterium
AGGGGCCGTTCCCGGACCGCGGCGCGCCGGGCAGGACGTCGGTCGTCTTCACGTTCAACGACCCCGGCGAGGGCGCGCTGCAGATCGAGGCGCTCACCGGCGACGCCCTCAGGAACGACGATCTGGCGTGGCTCATCGTGCCGCCGCCGCGGCGGGTCGCGGCGCTCCTCGTGACCGAGGGCAACGCCCCGCTCCTGGCGGCCCTGCGCGCCTGCGCCCTGGCGAAGCTCGACGTGCTCGCGCCCGCCGAGTTCGACCGCCTGGATCCGGACGCGCTCGACGCCGCGCGCACGTACGGGCTCATCGTGCTCGACCGCCACGCGCCCGCGAAGCTGCCGCGGACAAGCTGCCTCGTCTTCGGGACGCCGCCCGCGCCGAGCGACACGACCGCGGCGGGCGAGCTCGAGGACCAGGTGTGCATCGACTGGAAGGCATCGCACCCCCTCCTCCAGCACGTCGACCTGGGAGGCTTCTTCGCCGCGGAGTGCCTGGCGATCGCCCCGCCGCGCGACGCCGAGATTCTCGCCGAGCTCGGGACCGCGCCCGCGCTCGCGCTGGTCAGGCGCCGCGGCAGCGTGTTCATTCTCGCGCCCTTCGATCTTCTCAGGACCAACTTCCCGTTCGAGACCGGCTTCGTCATGTTCTGCCACAACGTCGTCGCCTTCGCGGGCGGCGAGACGGGGGAGGAGGCCGGCCGCATGGGCAAGGTCTGGCAGCCGCTCACCTACAGGGCGGCGCGGGGGGGGACCACGCGCGGGGTCGTGCGCACGCCGGACGGCGCGCACGTCGAGGTGCAGGCCGACCCCGGCGGCGTCTTCAGATACGCGGCGACCGGCCGCGCGGGGCTGTACGGCATGCGCGCCGGCGATGCCGCCGAGGTCGCGTTCGCGGTCAACCTCCTCGACGAGCAGGAAAGCGACATCGCGCCCGCCGAGACGCTCGCGCTCGCGGGAGAGGCCGTGCAGGGCTCGGCGGCGGATCCCGCGCCCGCGAACCGCGAGCTCTGGCCGTTCCTGGCGGCCCTCGTGCTTGCGCTGGTATGCCTGGAGTGGTACGTCTACAATGGCAAGGTACGTATATGACCTTTGACCGAGAGACGACTCAGGAGGTCCGATGATCGGAGCGACCGCGGCGCTCGTGCTTGCGCTGTGCGGGGCCGCCGGACCCGAGCTGAACGTCGATTGCGACATCGGCTGGCAGGGCTGCTGGCGCCCCACGGACTGGCTTCCCATCGAGGTGCGCATCCAGAGCCCGGCCACAACGCCGATCGAAGCCGTCGTCTCGGTGTCCGCCCGCCAGGACGAGCTCACGACATGCACGGTCAGGCACCGCATCGTGCTCACGCCCGATGTGATGCTCGCCGTGCCGCTCGTCACCAAGATCGACTTCTCCGCGCCCGACCTCCGCCTCGAGATCCGCGACGGCAAGGGCCGCCTGCTGCACGAGTCCGAGCGCGCCCTGTTCGACTTCTCCGAGGGACGGCAGCAGATCGAGGCCATCCCCGAGCGGGACCTTCTCATCGTCGCGAGCGGGCGCAACGGGTTCGGCCTTCTCGATCTCGGGGAGGGCGCCGTGAGCGCCTCTCCGATCCGGCGGGCGCGCGACGGCGTGACCGAGGCGCGGCAGCGCGCCGGCTATGCCGAACAGAATCTCTACGACTCCTCCCTCGCGTCGGGCACGGTCCGCGTCAAGGAGAGAACCGAGCGCGGCCTCCCGTGGGACTGGCCCGCGTACGCGGCCGTCGACCTGCTCGTCCTGTACGACGCGGCATGGGCCGCGCTCAGGCCGGAACAGTGCCGCGCGATCGCCGACCACGTTTCGCGCGGCGGCGGGCTGCTCCTCGTGCTCGGCGGCAGCGTCCTCCCGCCCGACCACGCGCTCGCGAAACTCCTGCCGTTCGCCGTCGGCGAGGCGCGCGAGCGGAAGATCCCGCCGGCGCTCGCGCGCGAATGGGGCCTGGCCGAAGTCGCCGCGCAATCGGTCCCCGTGTGGTCGATCGACGGCGCCCGCCAGTCCGCCGCCGAGGTCATGGCGTTCACGCCGGAGGGCGAGAGCGCCGAGTGCGTGTACTATGCGGCGGCGCCGGTCGGCCTCGGGCGCGCGGGCGTGCTCGCCTTCGACCCCGCGCGCCTCAAGGGCGTCAGGGCGTCCGAGACCGCCCCTTTCTGGGCGCGCGTCATCCAGCCGCTGCTCGCCAGGCTCTCGATCACGGCGGGAGCGCAAACGCGCGGCGACAACGAGTCGTACAGATTCAACCTCGGCGCCCGCGCCGCGGGCGATCAGTCCATCATGGCGTTCGAGTACGGCATACCGGAGCTGCGGCCAATCGGCGCGGGGTGGATCATCCTGCTCCTCGTCGGCCTCGCCATCGTGATCGGGCCGGTCGACTACCTGCTCCTCAAGCGCTTCGACCGCCTCCCCCTGACGTGGCTCACCCTGCCCGCCTACCTGATCGCGTTCTCGGCGCTCGCGTTCTGGGGCATCCAGGCGCTCCGCGCCGGCAGGGCGCAGGCCCGCGCCGTGACCGTGCTCGACATGGTCGCGGGCCGGCCCGAGGCCTGGTCCTGCACCCACGCCGGCATCTACGCGCCCGCGAGCGACGACTGGCGGCCGGTCGATGCGCGGCGGCCGCAGTGGTGGTCGTCGTTCTCGCCGCGCGAGGATAATACCATCTACTCCTATCGCCGCTCGCGCCCCTCGCGGCGCATCGAGTGCATCCAGGAGGACGGCCGCACCGTCCCCACGTACATGCCCATCAACATCTGGAGCATGCAGAGCGTGCTCCTGGAGGAGCGTCTTGCCGCCGCGCCGCCCGTCGCCGTGGAGGGCCTCGACATCGACGGCGCGCGCCTCGCCGTCACGATCGCGAACCTCGATGCGCACCCGATCGCCTGGAGCGAGATCCGCGTGCGGCGCAACGAGGAGACGCACTTCCTGAAGCTCGGCGCGTTCGCGCCGGGCGAGCGGCGGGAGGTGCAGGGCTCGCTTGCGCCCCGGCACGGCGGCGACATCGGCCGCGATCTCAGCGCGGCGTTGCGCGGCGAC
>JBFZCA010000591.1:0-5465 GCA_041308205.1 Planctomycetota bacterium
TCCGGGGACAGTCACCGATTTCCGCGGGAAATCGGTGACTGTCCCCGGAATCCCTCGCGTCAGTCCTTCACCGCGCCGGCGAGCCTGCGCACCTCGATCCCGCACACGTAGGCGCCCACCCGCTTCGGCAGGAAGACGATGTCCAGGATCGCGTCGTTCTCCCGCACCTCGAAGACCCTGGACTCGGGCGCCGGCGGGCCTTCGGCGCGTGAGTCGTACTCCGACGTCATGGTCTGGCGCTTGAGCTGCACGCCGAACCACCGCCCCTCCCACTCGGGCGAGAACCGTCCCGCGAAGCTAAGCGTGACGCGATAGTCGCCCGGTATCACCGGGATGCAGTACGCCTTGGACCCCTGCTCCCAGAAGGGAAATTCCCGCGCGGTGGCGCACGGGCTCTCCGCCTCCGCGGCATCGCCGCTCGCGCCGTCGCGCGCCGCCGCGGCCGGACGCCCGCTGTAAAAGAAGCGATCTCCGGCCCACGCGTTTCCGGCCGAATCGATGAACCCGTCCCCGCCGCAGTTCACGCGAAGAACTCCGCGGGTCTCGATCTCCTCCAGCGCCCACGCCATGTCCGCGGCATGCGACGCGCCCGCCGCCCGTGCTTCTTCCGGCGCCGCGCCCGCAAGCTCGGCCGCGCGGGCCCGCACCTCCGCCGGCCTCCCCTCCCTGACCGAGAGCGCGATCACGAGCCAGAGATCGAGGATGATCTGCGGGTTCCGGGACCCGACCTTGATCTCGTTCTCGAGGTGCGCCTGCAGCTCGTCGATCGGCTCCCCGAGATCGGATGCGCGCGCGCCTGTGAGGAGCTCGAACAGCGCCCCGTAGACGCCGTCATGGCGCTCCGCCGGACACATTCTTGCCGCGTCGAGAAACGCCGCGATCGCCTCGCGCGGCCTGCCCTGCCGCTGATTGAGCCTGGCGAGGTTGATGTGCGTGATCACGTAGTCGGTGCTGATCGCCATCGCACGGGCCAGCGCGGCGCGCGCCTCGTCGTAGCGCTTGTTCTCCAGCAGCCCGACCGCGTGCTCCGCGTGCACGCGATGGTTCTCCGGCCAGAGCTGCGTCGCCTTCTCAAGCAGCGCGACCCCCTCGGCCCGCGTCTCGGGGTCCGTGCTCCGCCACGTCAGGGCGTTCGCGAGATGCATGAGGGCGTTCATGTCCTGCCAGGGCGCATCTTCCTGGCACTCGATGGCCTTGCGGAAGTACGCGCGCGACTTCTCCAGATCCCCCACCTGCTCGTACATCAGGCCGAGTCCGCAGTTGGTGGACGCGATGCCGGGCGCGAGCGCCTCCGCGCGCAGCATCTTCTCGAGGGCCTCATCCGCCTTGCCGAGCTTGTCGAAGAGCACTGCGCTCCAGTTCATCCAAAGGAGCCACTCCCGCGGGTCGAGCGCGGCCGCCTGCTCGTAGAGCTTGAGCTGCCGCTCCAGCGATTGCGGCCCCTGGAGTTGATCGATGGTGAGCGCGATGAACACGCACGTCAGCGCCGCGGGCGCCATGGCATAGCTCTTCTCCAGGTACGGGAGGCCTTCCTCGGCCCTGCCCAGGCGGACGAGCGTGGCGCCGAGATTGCCCAGAGTCGGCGGGTGCTCGGGCTTCAGCGCGAGCGACTTGCGGTGATACTCCAGCGCCTCCTGGAATCTCCCGACCTCGTAGTAGATGGTGGCGATCGTGTGGTACGGCGCGAAGAACTCCGCGTCGTATGCGATGGCCCGCTCGCAGCTCTCGATGGCCTCCTTGAACCTCCCCAGGCCCTTGAGGGCGAGCGCGAGCATCATGTGCGACATGCCGTTGTCGGGAGCGGCCTCGACGGCCCTCCGGGCCGCCGCCTCGGCCTCCTCGAATCGCTTGTCGAGCCCCAGGTAGTAGCTGCGCAGCCGCTCGCGGACGCGGCCGTTGTCGATGCGCCCCGCCCATTCGTGCGCCTGCGCGAGGTCGGGCTTGCTCGCGCACGTCATGGCGATCCAGGCCGTGGCGTGATCGCGCGTGGCGGGCGGACGGGAGGCGTACAGGCGCTCGAACACCGCGCGGGCCAGGTCGCCCCTGTCCATGAGGTAGTAGGTCCGGCCCAGGAAGATGTACGGCGCGATCGCCTCGGGCCACGTGTGGTTGGCGATCACGAAATCGTTGAGCGCGCCCTCGTAGTTCTTGATCTGCAGGAAGCAGCGGCCGCGCCTGAGATGCGTCTCGAGACGGGCTCCCTCGTAGGGCGCGGCGCCGCCCTCGATCGCATCCAGGAGCCGGCTGTAGCCATCGGCGGCCGACTTCCACTCGTTTTCCGTCTCGGCGCGACGGGCGTCGCGCCACGCCTCCTGCCATCCGCCGGCCGGCGCCTCCGCGGCCTTCAGGTCCTCGGCCGCGGCAAGATCCTCGCGCCCGAGCTTCCGGTGCAGATTCGCCGCGAGAACGCGCGCCGGAACGAAATCCGGATCCGCGGCGAAGAGCGATTCCAGGGCTTCGAGCGCGGCGGGGACGTCCTCCCGAAGCTCGTTCGCGCGCGCCAGGTGGTAGTACCCCTCGTGCTCGCCGAGAGGAAAGGGCCGCGCCCCATCGATGGCGGCGATGGCGCGCTCGACCGGCTCCCGGGGAGACTCGCCGGCGATCTCCTGGATCCGGTTGTTGCCGAACATGCCCCGGGGGTCGAGCGGGCTCTCCTTGCCCGACGATGCGTGCATGTGCAGCTCGGCCAGTTGGATGTCCGACACGGCGCGACGGATTCTCTCGCGATAGGCCGCCAGCTCCCGTGTGGCCGTCTCGGCTCTGTCCCTTCGCACGTTCGCGGCGTACTGCTGGACGAGGAGCGCGGTCGCCGCCATGAGGAGCAGCATCAGGGCGGCGATGCCCGTCTTGAGCAGGTTCCGCCGCACGCGGCGCACAAGCTTCTCGATGGCGCGCCGGGGCCGCGCCTCGATCGGGTCGCCCCTGACGAACCGCCGCAGATCCTGGGCCACGGCCTCCGCCGTTCCGTAGCGATCGCTCGGATCCTTGTGCAGGCATTGCAGCACGATCGTCTCCAGGTCGCGGGGGACGCGGGGATTCAGTTTCCTCGGCTCCACCGGATCCGCGATCATGATGCGGCTCAGCGTGTCCTGGGGGTTCTTCCCCTTGATGGGCGGCCGCCACACGAGCATCTCGTCCAGGGTGGCGCCGAGCGAGTAAACGTCGGTGCGATGATCGATGGCGACCTTCTGGCCCCTGGCCTGCTCGGGGCTCAGTAGAGGAGCGTGCCGATGATATCGCCGCTTCCCGTCAGGCTCTCGTGCCCCTCGAAGCGCGCCAGCCCGAAGTCGAGGATCCTGAGGCGGCCGTCCCGATCGAGAATCAGGTTGGACGGCTTGATGTCTCGGTGGATGATCCCTTTCGAGTGCGCGTGCTGCAGTCCATCGGCGACGCCGGCGAATGCGCGCGCCAAGTTGGCGTAGAAGGCGAGATCGCACTCCTCGGCCCCGAAGGCTGCGGGAACGGCCGGGGCGGCGGCGGCGGCGCCGGCGTCGGTGGCGGTGTCGTCCTCCGAGCCGGCCGTGCCCAGCAGGCTCGTTATGCTCTGGAGAATCGACTGTGTTTCCTGCCCCTTGTCCCGGCTCGCCGTGATCCGCGCCAGGATCTCCGCCAGGGTCTCTCCCTCGACGTACTCCATGGCGTAGTACGGCGCGCCTTGTTCGACGCCCATGCCGTGAATGTGGACGACGCCGGGGTGGTTGAGCTGCGCCGCCGCCTTCGCCTCGCGCATGAAGCGCATGAACGCCCTGTTGTCGGCAGCCAGCCCCGCGGGGAGAACCTTCAGGGCGACGCGGCGCTCCAGGGAGCCTTGCCACGCGTCGTACACGACGCCCATGCCGCCGCGGCCGATCTCCGCCAGCAGCGTGTAGTCGCCGATGCTGCCGAGCGTGGACCTCTGCGCGGACGGGAAGTCGACGCCCTGGAGCGCTCTGAGATCCTCGACGAGCTGTCTGCCCACGTCCGGATGCGCCCGCAGTATCGCATCGTAATCGAGGGATTCTCCCGCGTTCAATCGATCGGCGTACTCCGCGTAGAGGCGCGCCAGACGCTCATCGTCTTCCGGTGCGGCGCGAGTGTCATCGGATGTCATCGTCGAACTCCTCGGGGTCGATGTGCCTGCCGGGAAGGCTCAGGCTCTCCGTGTCCCCCATGAGGGCCCTGAGCTTCCGCACCGCGCGGATCAGAAGATGGCTCGTCGCGCCGGGGGAACGCCCCATCCGCTCGGCGATGGTCCGGACGGGGAGCCTCTGGAGGCGCGCCAGGATGACGACCTTCCTCTGGTCGGGGGGAAGCTGCTTCAGGGCGCGCCGCAGGCGATCGAGGCGTTCGTTTCGGCGCAGCTCCCTGCTCGCCGTCTCGATGTCGGCGGACGGGTCGCGCCCGAGCGGGACGCCGCGCGACCTGGCCCCCTTCCTGGCCGCGTCGGCGATGACGTGCTCGGCGATGCCGCCGAGCCAGCGCACGAACGAGTCCTCGCCCTCCCAGGCGAACCGGGCGATCGCCCGGCAGGCGCGCAGGTGGGTTTCCTGCACGATCTCCTCGACGTCCACGTGCCGCAGGGAGTGCGCCGCGAGCCGCGATGCCGCGAGCGCGCAGAGTCTCGGCCGGAACATCGCGACGAGGCGCCCGAGGGCCTCCTTGTCGCCGGCCTGCGCCCGCACGGCAAGCTCTCTGTGCGCACTTTCGTCCGCCATGGCGAATCCGCCTTCCCTGCCGGCGGCGCGAGCTACTCGCACGGCGGGTAGCTCGCGCAGTCCAGGCCGTCCGCCGTCGGATCGGCCCCGCACGCTCCGAAGGGCGCGGCCAGCGGCCCCGCCTGCGCGAAGAGGTGTTGCAGCACCGCGATCGCGTCGGCGATGTCGAGCTTCCCGTCGTCGTTGCCGTCCAGGGCATCGCCGCAGCCAAGCTCGCCCCCGCCCCCGCCCCCGAACAGGTACTGTAGCACGAACACTGCATCCGCGATATCGAGGAGCCCATCGCGGTTGCCGTCGCCCCGGGCGAAGGCGACAACGGCGGTCGCCGCGTACTCGTAGGCCCCGATGTCGCACCCCGCGCCCTGGGGTCGCGCCGTGCCCTCGATGTCGGTCGCGGGCGCGCCGTCGCACGTCCCCGCGTCGATCGCGGGGGAGCCGGGCTGGAGGTGGTAGTCGGGTGGGCCGACGATGAAGTTGGGGAGCGAATACGTCGTTCCCTGGATTACCACTGAGATGGTCCGCGCGAAGTTGAAGACGCCGTTATGGACGAAGAGAGGATCGCAGTCGGTCAGGCAGTGGGACCGCGCTCCGCAGACCGATTCGGGGGTGTTGCCCCAGACGAGGCAGTTCGTCAGGGTCGGGGACGACTCATAGCAGTACACGCCGCCGCCCGAGTTCCCCGAGATCGTGCAGTTCGTCAGGGTCGGAAAGGAACCCCAACCGCAGTACACGCCGCCGCCCCAGTCCCCCTTGTTCCCCGAGATCGTGCAG
>JBFZCA010000592.1:0-8448 GCA_041308205.1 Planctomycetota bacterium
TCGATGACGCCGTACAGAGCGAGCGGCCGCGCCACGCGATCGGCGACGCGGCCGAGGACCAGGCTCCCGAGCGCAAGCCCCAGCATGAATGCCGCCAGGACGGTGCTCGCGGCATAGACCGTGTTGCCGAACACGATGCCGAGGATGCGCGCCCAGACGACCTGCAGGACGAGCCCGGTCGCCCCGGAGGCAAGGAAGAAGACCAGGATCGGCGCGCGTTCCCTGCCCTTGTGCACGTCAGTCCGCTCCGCGGCTTCCGGGCCGTCCCTGTACGCCGGCTTCCGATCCATCCGGCAACCCATCTGGTGCCGATTCTCGCACGGGGCCTCGGCGGTGTAAAGGGCCCCATGGCGTTCACGCGGCTGTGCGGCGGGCGGGGAGACGCGGGCGCTGCGCGGCCTGGGTGCTTGCCGGGAAGGCGGCGATGCGCCATCATGACGGCGCCGGCGGGCCGGGTGTCGCGCCGAAAGGAGCGTGCCATGCGTACGATCACGATCACGGCGGGCGGCGTGTCCCTCGAGGCAAAGCTGAACGACGGCGCGAGCGCGCGGCGCATCTGGGACGCGCTACCCATCGAGGGGGAAGCGAACACCTGGGGTGATGAGATCTACTTCCAGATTCCGGTCAAGATCGAGCGCGAGCCCGATGCGCGCGCGGACGTCGCCGTGGGGGAGCTCGGCTACTGGGCGCCGGGCGAAGCGTTCTGCATCTTCTTCGGCCGGACGCCCGCGAGCACGGGCGACGCGCCGCGCGCGGCGAGCGCGGTGAACATCGTGGGCAAGGTGACGGGCGATGCAACGCGTTTCAAGGTGGTGCGCGATGGGGAGAGGGTGGTCGTGTGCAGGGAGAGCGGGGTTGCAGGCTGCAGGCCGTAGTCTGAGGATAGCCGGAGGAATCTTCTTCGGCGCCGTCGGGGCTCAGCCCTGCGTCTCAGTACTCCGCCCTGACCTCGATCGCGCCCTCGGCCGCGGCATCCGACGGGCGCAGATCGATGTCCTCGCCGGCGACCCGCGCGGCGTCGATCTTCGCATCGTTGACGAACACGCGCACGGGGAGCTTCTTCTCGGGGTGGCGCAGGCGCAGGCGCATCGCGCGCGGCGGCGTGCGCGCGGGCGGCGAGATCGTCGCCCTGATGCAGCGCGTGCCTGATTCGGAGACGATCGTAAAATCGGCCAGGCCGAAGATCGTCGGCGCGCGGGCGACGCGCACGCGTTTTCCGTTTTCGAGCCACTCGCGCGGCATGCCGCGGCCGAACCAGAGCGTGTCGCCTCCGCGTGCTCGGTAACGCGCTGCCGCACGCGCCCCGGCCAGGTTCCCGTGGGCGCGGGGTTTCGCGCCCACGACATCGCGCGTTCCGCGAGCGCCACCAGCGTGCCGAAATCGGGGACCCAGAGCGCGCCCTCGGCGCGAACGTCCTGCGGCACGAACGAGAAACCGGCCGCGCCGGGCGCCGCGCCGAGCCTGATCGTCGCGCGCGTGAGATCGTTGGAATCGCGGTCGTCGAGATCCGCGTAGAGGAGGCGAACCCGAACGCCGGCAGAGCTTCCCGCAACCCCGCGCGCGCTCCACGCCGCGCCATCGACGCGCGCGCCGCGCGGCGGCGGCAGGCTCTCGATGGCGGCGGCGAAGCCGTTCGCGACCTCGATCCTCGCCGCAAGCCCGCCGTCCGCGGCGAGCTTATGCTCGATGTCGAAGCTGTCCTGGGCCCAGACGGCCTTGCCGAAGGCGTGTAGGCGAAGCTCCCGGGGGAGGGGAGCGTTCTCGGAATCGACGACGCGCAGCTTCAGCGTGCGGCGGAACGTGACGCGATGGTCGCCGGCCTGCTCCCACTCCTCCTTGGAGAGCGACGGAAACGCGACGCGCCAGGCGGAGCCTTCCTTGACCGGCGCCGTTGCGATGCGGACCCATGCGCCGTTCCATGGATCGTCCAGGCGCATCCAGCCGCCCGCGCCGTTCTGCGGCCAGACGCTGCCCCACCATTCGATGCGAAGGCGCAAGGCGCGCTCGTCTTCGATGCCCGCAATCACGGCGGAGGACGCATCGCGGGGGCCGGTCCACTCGACGCCGATGCCTCCATCGGCCATGGGCGTTCCGAACTCGGCGAGGTCGACAGGCTCGCCCGGCCGCGGCTCGGCCGCGGCGAGGGCGAGGGCCCACAAGGCACAAGAGCTGAGCATGGCGCGGCTCCTCGCGGGCGCCGCCCGTGTCGATCGGCGGCGCGCCGAACGGCATTGTAACTGCGCGCACGGTGCGCTGCCAACGCGCGCGCAGCGTTGGGGGCGCCGCCTTGCCGCCCGCGGCGCGACACGGTAGCCTGGGAGCGCCATGGAATCACAAGGCGCGATCGTGCTCTTCCGCCGGGACCTCAGGCTCGACGACAATGCCGCGCTCGCCGAGGCGTGCGCGCGCGGCGGTCCCGTCGTGCCGTGCTTCGCGTGGGCACCCGAGGAGGACGGCGCGTGGGCGCCGGGCGCCGCATCGCGCTGGTGGCTGCACCATTCCCTCGGCGCCCTCGATGCGTCGCTCCGGGAGCGCGGCGCGCGGCTCGTCGTTCGCCGCGGGCCGACCCGCGAGGCGCTCGAAGGACTCGTCGAGGAGACGGGCGCGCGCGCCGTCTACTGGAACCGTTCCTGCGAGCCGGCCCGCGCGGCGGCCGACGCCGATCTCGCGGATGCGCTCCGCGCCCGGGGAATCGAAGCGCGGAGCTTCGCGGGCGCGCTTCTGGCCGAGCCGGCCTCGATGCGGAAGAAGGACGATTCCCCGTACCGCGTGTTCACGCCGTTCTTCCGCACGTTCCTGGCGCGCGTTCGGTCCGGCATGCCGTTGCGGCCGCCGCGGGAGATTCCCTTCCCCGCGGATGCGCCCGACTCGCTGCCGCGCGAGGCCCTGGAGCTCCTCCCGCGCGTCGCTTGGGCCGCCGGCCTGCGCGCAACGTGGACGCCGGGAGAAGCCGGCGCCGCCGCCGCGTGGAAGCGGTTCCTGGCGCGCGCGGCTTCCAGGTACGAGGAGGCCCGCGATGTGCCGGGTATCGCCGGCACGTCGCGCCTGTCGCCGCATCTTCATTTCGGCGAGATCAGCGTGCGGCGCATGTGGCGCGATGCCGCACGGCGCCGGAAGGGTATGCCGGCGGCGAAGGCGGCGGGCATCGATGCGTACGTGCGCCAGCTCGTCTGGCGCGAGTTCGCGCACCATGTCCTGTGGCATTTCCCGCGCACGCCCGATGATCCGCTGCAGATTGCGTTCGCGCGTTTTCCGTGGGTGCATGCGCCGGAAGCGCTCGGCGCGTGGCGGCGCGGGCGGACGGGCTACCCCATCGTCGATGCCGGCATGCGCGAGCTGTGGGCGACGGGGTGGATGCACAACCGCGTGCGCATGATCGTCGCCTCGTTTCTCGTCAAGCACCTGCGGATCTCCTGGCAGGAAGGCGCCCGCTGGTTCTGGGACACGCTCGTCGATGGCGACCTCGCCAACAACACGTTCGGCTGGCAGTGGGCGGCGGGCTGCGGCGCCGATGCGGCGCCGTACTTCCGCATCTTCAATCCCGAGCTCCAGGGGCGGAAGTTCGATCCCGAGGGCGTCTACGTCAGGCGGTGGGTCCCCGAGCTCGCCGCGCTACCCGCGCGCTGGATTCACGCGCCCTGGCGCGCGCCGGCCGATGTGCTGCGCGCCTCGGGCGTCGAGCTCGGCCGGTCGTATCCCGCGCCCATCGTGGAGCATGCCGCCGCGCGGGCGGGCGCGCTGGCGGCCCTTGCGTCGATGCGGAAGGGCGCGCGTCACACGGGCAGCGGCGGCGGCGGCTCGAACGGCACGCAGAACGCCCTGGAGAGGAGATTGGCGGAGATGCGGCCGGATTCGTAGATGGTCGGAAGCCCGCTTCCCGGGTGCGTCCCGCCGCCCACAAGGTAGCAGCCGTCGAGCTCTTCGAAGCGGTTGTGCGGGCGCAGGTACAGCATCTGGGAAAGCCGGTGGGCGAGGTTGAACGTGGCGCCGAGGAAAACGCCGCGCCGCTCTTCCCAGTCGTTCGGCGCGATGATCGCCTCCTGCCGGATATGGTCGCGGATGTCCTTCATGGGGGTGCGCGCCGCCAGCGCATCCAGGACGCGCTCGCGCATGCGCGGCGTCTCGGCGGCCCAGTCGATGCGGCTCGTGTTGTTGGGAACGGGGACGAGGACGTAGATCGCGGCGTGCCCCTCGGGCGCGAGGCCGGGGTCGGTCACGGTCGCGTTGCGCACGTAGAACGAGAAGTCGTCCGACAGCGTCTTGTTGACGGCGATGTCCGTGAGGTTCCGGTGGTAGTCGCGGGCGAAGACGATGCGGTGGTGCGCAAGATCGTACGACTTGTCGAGGCCCAGGTACAGCATGAACGTCGAGCAGGAGTACTCGCGCGCCGCCAGCTTGGCCGGCGAGTACTTCTTGAGGATGCCGGGCTCGACGAGGTGCGTCATGGCGTGCGCGAAGTCGGCGTTGATGACGACGGCATCGGCCGCAAGTTGCGAGCCGTCCTCAAGTTCGACGCCCCTGACCTCGCGGCCGCGCAGAAGGAGCTTCTTCACGGGCGCGTTCAGGCGAATGTCGGCGCCTTCCTCCTCGGCGACCTTGGCGAGGGCCTCGGCGATCTTGCACAGTCCGCCCTGGACGTGGTAGACGCCGTAGGCGTACTCGATGAAGGAGATGATCGCGAACGCGCCCGGACAGCTCCAGGGCGACATGCCGAGGTACTTGGACTGGAAGGTGAAACTGAGGCGCAGCCGTTCGGGCGCGAAGTAGCCGCTCAGGACATCGTAGAGCGACTTGCCGAGGCTGAGCCGCGGCAGCGCGCGCAGGAAGATGGGGGCCAGGAACGCGGTCGGGCTGCAGTAGTCCTTCTGGAGGCACGGGTACATGCGCAGGAAGCGCACGCGCTCGCGCTCCATGAAGCGCGCGAAGCCCGCCGACTGCCCGGGAAAGACGCGCTCGATCTCCGCGGCCATCGCCTCGGGCCGCGAGGAGGGGAAGAGCGAGACATCGCCGAAGTCGAGCTCGTACATGGGATCGAGCTTGACGAACGAGAGGTAGTCCTCGCTCCGGCGCCCCATCTCCGCGAAGATCCCGTCGAGCAGGAACTTCATCATGAGGAACGTGGGCCCCACGTCGAAGCGGTAGTCCCCAAGCGTGAGCTCGGCATTGCGCCCGCCGATGCAGGGCTCCTTCTCGACCACGGTGACCTTGAAACCGCGCCGGGCGAGGAGCGCCGCGGCGGTCGTGCCGCCGGGACCCGCGCCGACCACGACGACATGGACACGCGACGCGCGTTCGGATTTCGTGTGTGCTCCCATGGGCGTAATTGTGATGAAAGAAACGCGGTTTTGCAATGCTCGGCGTTGCGCACCCGCTCCGCGGCGGCGAAAATGGGGCCCGTACGGCGCGGACGGGTTCGCGCGCCGGTATACCGGAGACCTTGCGGTGGAGCAGAACGGCGGCTGCGCGCAGCCTCGGCTCGAGGACGTCGGCGGGGATGCCGCCGAGCCGGAGGCGCTCTACGCGCGCATGCGCGCGGCATCGCTGCGGGAGCCGCCGCCGTCGCTCAGCGAGCGCCGGGCTCGGCTCGAGGCGTTGCGGGACGCCATCGCGGCGCGCCGGGAGGAGATCGCGGCCGAGATCGACGCCGATTTCGGCGGGAGGTCACGGCACGAGACCCTGCTTGCCGAGGTGTGGCTCACGCTGTCGAGCATCGCGTACACGAGGGCCCATCTGCGCGCGTGGATGCGGCCCGAACGCCGGCCGGTCAACTGGCCGTTTCGGCCGGCGCGCGCGCGCGTCATCCCGGGGCCCAAGGGCGTCGCCGGCATCATCGCGCCGTGGAACTACCCCTTCTCCCTGGCGATGATCCCGTTCGCGTCGGCGATCGCCGCGGGCAATCGCGTCATCCTGAAGCCGTCGGAGGTCACGCCCCGCACCGCCGCCCTGATCGCGCGGATCGTCGGCGCGGCGTTGCCGCCCGAATGCGCCGCCGTCGTGACCGGCGGCGCGGATGTCGGCGCGGCGCTGAGCCGGCTGCCGCTCGACCATCTTCTCTTCACCGGCTCGGCGCGGGTCGGCACGGAAATCCTGCGCGAGGCGAGCGCGAATCTCACGCCGGTGACGCTCGAGCTCGGCGGCAAGTCGCCCGCGATCCTCGCCGAGGGGTTCCCGCCGGATGTCTTCGCGCGGCGGGTCGCGGCGGGCAAGCTCTTCAACGCGGGGCAGACGTGCGTCGCGCCCGACTACGTGCTCGCGCCAGAGGAGACGGTCGCGCCGCTCGTCGCCGCGCTGCGCGCGGCGATCGCGCGGCTCTATCCCTCGCTGCGGCGCAATCCCGACTACACGGCGATCGTCAACGACGCGCACCTGTCCCGGTTGAAGGGGTATCTCGCCGACGCGCGCGAGCGCGGGGCCGAGGTCATCGTCGTCGATCCGGCGGGCGAGGGCCCACTCGACGATGTGCGCAAGCTCGCGCCGGCGCTCCTCTGTAACGTGCCGCCGGAGGCGCGCGTGATGCAGGAGGAGATCTTCGGCCCGCTGCTGCCGATCGTCGGATACCGCGACATGGACGCGGCGATTGCGTACGTGAATGCACGGCCGGCGCCGCTCGCGCTGTACTGCTTCGACCGCGATGCGCGGCGCGCGCAGGCCGTGCTCGCGCGCACGCGCTCGGGCGGCGCGTGCGTCAACGATACGGTGCTCCAGGCCGCGCAGGACGCGCTGCCGTTCGGCGGCATCGGCCCGAGCGGCATGGGCGCCTACCACGGCAAGGAAGGCTTCATGACGTTCTCGCACGCCCGGGCGGTGCTGTACCAGCACCGATGGCCGCTCGCGGCGCTGCTCAGGCCGCCCTACGGCGCGATGTTCGAACGGGTGCTGCGCCTGCTCCTCGGACGCACGCGCGGGAAGGAGACGCCATGCGGAAAGTGATCGTCATCGGCGGGGGGCTCGGCGGGATCGGCGCGGCGGTGTCGCTCGCCGCGAGGGGGTTCCGGGTCGAGCTGTACGAGAAGAACACGCACCTCGGCGGCAAGCTGAACCTGCTTGCGAAGGACGGATTTCTCTTCGACCTCGGGCCGTCGATTCTCACCATGCCCGAGGTTTTCGAGCGGCTCTTCGCGCGCGCCGGGAAGCGAATGGCCGACTACGTCTCGATCCGCGAGCTCAGGCCGCACTGGCGGAGCTTCTTCGAGGACGGCCGTACGGTCGATCTGTACCCCGGGGCCGAGGAGACCGTCGCGAAGAACGAGGGGCTGACGGCGCGCGACGGTGAGCAGCTCTCGCGGTTCCTGGAGTACTCGCGCCGCCTGTACGAGGCGACGGCCCGCGGGTACTTCGACAAGGGGTTCGACACCTTCTGGGGCATGGTCAAGTTCCACGGCCTGAAGGCGTTCTCGGAATTCGATGT
The DNA here is from genome assembly GCA_041308205.1 of Planctomycetota bacterium. Lineage (GTDB taxonomy): Bacteria > Planctomycetota > UBA8108 > UBA8890 > UBA8898 > UBA8898. The sequence continues at coordinate 7,409 of JBFZCA010000592.1, forward strand.
GCTGGCGACGGTCGACAAGGGCGTCAGGAAGCGCGTCGACAACCCGTATCTGCGCGACATACTCAACTTCTTCATCAAGTACGTCGGCTCCTCGCCCTACGACGCGCCGGCCGTGCTCAACCTCATGCCGTACGTCCAGTCCCGCTTCGGGCTGTGGTACGTGGACGGAGGCCTTTTCAACCTCGCGCGGGGACTGGCGCGCCTTGCCGCCGATGCGGGCGTCGCGGTCTTCACCGGTGCCGAGGTCGTCAAGCTGGTCGCGCGCGGCGGCACGATCGAGGCGGCCGTGCTTGCGGACGGAAGCCGGCGGCAGGCCGATGTCTTCGTCTCGAACATGGAGGTGATCCCGGCGTACGCGCGGCTGCTCGACGAGAACCGCGCGTTTCTCGCTCGCTACGACCGGTTCGAGCCGGCGTGCTCGGGCCTCGTCCTGCACCTCGGGGTCGATCGGGAGTACCCGCAGCTCGCGCACCACAACTTCTTCTTCTCGCGCGACCCGCGGCGGCACTTCGCGACCGTGTTCCGGGAGAAGCGGCTTCCCGAGGACCCGACGATCTACCTCGTGGCCCCCGCGCGCACGGACAGGACCCAGGCCCGGCCGGGCTGCGAGAACATCAAGATCCTGCCTCACATTCCGTACCTGCAGGACACGCCGTTCTCGCGCGAGGAGTACCTGGCGCTCCGGACGCGCGTCCTCGAGAAGCTCGAGCGCATGGGGCTCGGCGACCTGCGCCGCCGCATCGTCGTCGAGGACATGTGGACGCCCGAGGACATCCGCGACCGCTACTACTCGAATCGCGGCGCCATCTACGGCGTCGTGGCCGACAAGTGGAAGAACTTCGGCCTCAAGGCGCCCAAGCGCAGCGAGAAGTACGGCAACCTCTTCTTTGCGGGCGGCAGCGTCAATCCGGGCGGCGGGATGCCGATGGCGCTCCTCTCCGGCCAGCAGGCGGCGGACATGATCGCAGGCGGCGCGCCCTGAGCCCGCGCGGGGACGGGGCCCGGCGCTGCCGGAGCGGCCGCCTCGGCGGCGTGCGCCG
>JBFZCA010000593.1:0-4125 GCA_041308205.1 Planctomycetota bacterium
CACGATGCCGACGTAGGTGATCACGGCGATCCCGCGCCGGCGGCAGTGCTCGATGGCGCGCCGCATCTCGGCGTCGTTGATGACGAAACCCTCCCGCCGGCGATAGTCGTTGCCGGCCCAGGTGTGATGCCACACCATCGCCTCGGTCCCGTGGGCGGCATAGTCTTCGATCTCGGCGTCGGTCGGGTATTCCTGCGCGGACGGGCCTTCCCGCCAGAGCCCCACGGGGCCCATGGTGTAGCGGATGAAGTGCACCATTCGCTTCGTGAAACCGATCGGATTGAGCGGCTGCGCCGGAAGCCAGAGCGTCGCGAAGCGAAGCGTCGGCGAAGAGGCGGAAACGACGACGCCGTGCGCGCCGCCGCCCGCCCCCGCCGCCGGGCCGACGATGGTCTCCGGCTCGCAGGTCTGAATGTACACGCCGGCTCTGCCGTTGTGGCGGAGCCACGTCCTTGCGCCCTTGCCCTTCACGATGTTCGGCACATCGCCGGCCTCGCCGGCGGCGGGCGCCGCTCCGTCCTGGAAGGCAAGGGAGAAGCGCGCGTGGACATGCCGCGGCCGGAGGCCGGTCACGGAGACGCGCCAGAACCACACGGGGTGAATGGTGAAACGAATCGCCACGCGAGCTTCCGCCGCGGCCCCCTCGGCATCGCGGAGCGGCACGGTCATCGTGATGCCGGTCTTCTCGGCCCCGAGCTCCGCCTCGCCTTGCGGGTCCGGCCGGAAGACCCTGCCGTCGTCCGCATCCGCTTCGACCCACGGCATGGGGCCGGCCAGAAGCAGGTCGTCGCCGTACAGTCCGGCATTGACTCTCCCGGAGACGCAGCCCGGCCCGTGCGACAGCTCCGCCCGGCAGCCCGTCGATCCGCAGGTCCACAGAATCCGTTCGGGCGTCGCCTCGATCGTGTTGGCCGCCTCGACATCCGCGGCGAACTCGGCATCGAGCCCTGCGGCCAGCTCGGCCGCTTCCCGGAGATGCCGCTCGCGCCGGTCCAGTTCGGCGGGCTCCACCAGTTCGCACTGCCGCACGGACTTCACCGAGACCGTGCCCGCCGATCCGACCAGGAAGAGCCCGCCGGCCGGGTCCGGATCGGTGAAGGCGAGCGTCAGACGTCCGCCGATTTCGACGTCGATTTTCTCGTCGACTTCCCGGACCCGAAGGCGATGCCATCCGCTCGCAAGCGGCGGGAAGCGCACGTCCGCTATGAGCTTGTCCACCGACTCGTTGGGCCGGGGAGACGGCGTGGATTCTCCGTCCAAGGCCCGGGTGACGGCGACGCTCCGCACGATGGCGCGGCCGCCGAGCATGTCCAGCGCGAGCGCGAGCTCGCCGAACGCGTCCGTCGAGCGCAGGAGAAGGATCGCCGGGAGGTCGTGCTGCAGGAGCTCGAGCTCGATCGTGTCGTTCCGGCACGGGACGCCGGCGCCGAGCACGGTCCCCTTGATCCGGACGGCGCCCGCCGCGAAGCCGAGGCTGTCGGCCTTCTCCTGCAGCTCCCACCCCATGATTCGGCCCGTGCGGCGGGCGGTGCCCACGAAGTACTGCCACTCGCGCAGGGCCTGCGGCGCGGCGGCGGCGCTCTCGTACACCGGGACGGCGACGAGCTCGGCGCTCCGAACTGACTGCATCGAGAGGATGAAGGCGAGCGCCGCGCCGGCCCACGGAAGCCGCACTCGTGTTCTCATACGGCGCAGGATAACTGCCCGCCGCGGGGATCGCAACCGGCGGATCGAGGCGTCGCCGTGACGACGGTCTTCGAGTGCGCCTGGGCGCTCCGCGGCCTGCCCGCGCTCCTCGTGGACATGGCGGCCGAACCGGATCGCGCCGAGGCGGTCCTCCGGATACCGTTTCGCTATCACCTCGCGGTCGCGCGGCGGCTGGCGGCTCTCGGCGCGGACATGATCTGGCTCGGCGACGATGTCGGCATGCAGGCGGGCATGCTCATCGCGCCCGAGACCTGGCGCCGCTTCCTCAAGCCCAAGCTCGCGGCGATCGTCGCAGAGGTCAAGCGCGTCAATCCGCGCGCCTACGTCGCCTACCATTCGGACGGCGACGTGCGCCCGATCATCGGCGAGCTCATCGAGATCGGCATCGATGTCCTGAACCCGGTCCAGCCCGCGTGCATGGACCCCGCCGAGCTCAAGCGCACGTACGGGCGCGCGGCCTCGTTCTGGGGGACGATCGACGAGCAGCGGACGCTCCCCTTCGGGACGCCGGCCGAGGTCGCGGCCGAAGTGGCCGAGCGCGTGCGGACGGCGGGAGCCGGCGGCGGCCTCATCATCGGCCCGACGCACAACGTCCAGCTCGATACGCCGCTGGAGAATTTCCGGAGCATGATCGAGGCGATCCGGACGACGCCGTGCAGGTGAAGGCCGAGCCGCGAGAGGCCGCGTGAGACGCGGCGGTCAATGGTAGCATCGGAAACCACGCCCGTGCGGGTCGTGCCCCCGCCGGCATGCGAGGCGGCCGCGAGCTCATGGAGGAGGGCGTGCTCGTCACCATCGCGCGCCGGCCCCGCGCCGCCGTGGTGCTGTACCGGAAGGTCCGGTGAGAAGTTCGACCCCGGCGGCACGAGGTCTCCGGCCGGAACGTCATGCTCCCGCATCGGTTGACATGGCGAAGCCTCGCGGCTATTTTGAGGATTGCTTCCTCTCTTCTGCGGCGATGCGCGCGTCGCGTCGGAGAAACGCCGTCATTCATGACCACGAGGGAAACACCATGCGTACCCGACGATTCGATTCCCGATGTTCCGGTCGTTCGCTTCGCGTCTCTCCGGTATTCCTCGCCTCGGCGGCGATGTTCATTGCGTCGGCGCCGGTCTTCACCTGCACGAGCGTGCTGGTCACGCGCGGGGCGTCGGCCGATGGGTCGGTGATGATCACCTACCATTGCGACGCTGCCGGGGCGTTCGCCACGGTAGGCATCGCGCCGGCCGCCGACCACGAGCCGGGCGAGATGATCGAGATCCCGTCGCGCAATCCGGCCGACAAGACGCCGCGGGGCAGGATCCCGCAAGTCGCGCACACCTACAAGGTGCTCGGCGGGCTGATCAACGAGCATCAGCTCTCGATGTCCGAGACGACGTTCGGCGGCCGCGAAGAGCTGCTGAATCCGGACGGACTGCTGACATATCCGCACCTGATGCGTCTCGGCCTCGAACGGGCGAAAACGGCGCGCGAGGCGATCGGCGTGATGACGAAACTCATGGACGAGTTCGGCTACGAATCGGAAGGCGAATCGATCTCCATCGCCGACACCCGGGAAGCATGGATCCTGGAAGTGGTCGGGACCGGGCCGGGCGGGAAGGGCGCGGTGTGGGCGGCGATGCGCGTACCGGACGGCCGGATTTCGTGTCATGCGAATTGCTCGCGTCTGGCGGAGATTCCGCGCAGCGATCCGGCCAACTGGCTGTTTTCCGAAAACGTCGAGAGTTTCGCGGTGAGCAAAGGCTGGCACGATCCAAAATCGGGAAAGCCGTTCCGCTTCTGCGACGCCTACTGCCCATCGGATCCGTTGCTCCGGAGGATCTGCGACGCGCGCGTATGGAGCGTCTATCGCCGGGCGGCGCCGTCGCAGCTCTTCACCGCCGACTACATTCGCTCGAAGCCCGGCGCGAAGCCGTATCCGCTGGCGATCACCCCGGATAAGAAGCTGTCGGTCGCCGACGTGTTCGCGCTGATCCGCGACCACTACGAAGGCACCGAGTTCGACATGACCCGCGGCCTCGATGCCGGCCCTTACGGCGCGCCGCTTCGCTGGCGTCCGTTGAAGTGGAAGGTCGATGGCGTCGACTACGCCTGGGACCGGCCGATCTCGACCCAGCAGACGGCGTTCTCGAGCGTGACGCAATCGCGGGCGCAGCTTCCCGATCCCATCGGCGGGCTGCTCTGGTTCGGCATGGACGACAGCTACACCACGTGCTACGTGCCCTTCTATTGCGGCGTCGATGCCATTGCGAAGAGTTTCACGGCGGGCTCGATCGCGCGCTATTCCCCGGAGTCGGCGTGGTGGGTGTTCAATCTTGCCGCGAACTACGCCAATCTGAAGTACTCGTTCATGGTCCCTGAGCTCCAGGCGGCACAGAAGGACATCGAGTCGAATCTGCTGGCCTTGCAGCCGGCGGT
>JBFZCA010000594.1:0-23892 GCA_041308205.1 Planctomycetota bacterium
GCCGCCGCCGTCCTGGAGCAGGCGTTCGCGATGCGCGATCGCCGCGTAGCCTTGCAGATCCTTGGGCTTCGGCCGGACGTCGTCGTACTCGCGGCCGCACTTCAGGCCCCAGGCGACCACGTCACCGGGCATGCGAATCACGGAGAGCTTGCACCGGTTGCGGCACAGCGTGCACTGCTCGTTCTCGACCACGATCTTCACGCCGGCGAATGCGAGGCCCCGGAACGTCGTCGGCCCGCACACGCGCTCGTGGGCGAAGAGCGCCATGCCGAGCGCGCCCGTCACGTGGCAGAGCGGCGAGACGTTGATGGGCCGGCCGAGCCGCTGCTCGAAGGCGGCCACGAGCGCGCGGTTGCGCGCCGTCGCGCCCTGGAACAGCACGTGCTCGCCGATCCCGAGCCCCCCCACCACCTTGTTGAGGTAGTTATCGCGCACGGAGTGCAGCACCGCCGCGGCCACCTGCGCCTTCGACCACCCCTCGGCGAGCAGGAGGTCGAGGTCGCGCTCCATGTACACGGTACAGCGGTCGGACGTGACCGGCGCGCTCACGCCCATCGCCAGGTCCGCGAAGGCCTCGATTGGCACCTTGAGCTTCTGCGCCTGCTCCTCGATGAAGGAGCCGGTCCCGGCCGCGCACACGTAGTTCATGACCGAGTTGTAGACGACGCCCCCGGCCATCTGCGTGAACTTGGCGTCCTGGCCGCCGAGCTCGATGATCGTGTCGACCGCCGGGTCGATGGCCGCGGCGGCGCGCGCGTGCGCCGTGATCTCGTTCAGGACGAGGTCGGCGCCGATCACCCGCCCCACCATCTTCCGCCCGGAGCCGGTCGTGCCGGCCGCGACGATCTCCAGCTCGATGCCGTGCCGCTCCTCGAGCTCGCGCAGCGCCTGCAGCACGTGCTGGGTCGCCCTGAGCGGCACGCCCGCCGTCTTGCGGTAACACCACGCCACGGTCCTGCCCGATGCCTCGGTCAGGGCCGCCTTCGTGCTCGTGCTGCCTATGTCGATGCCCATCGCGACGCGGAAGCGCTGCCCCCGCGCCGCGGGCACGAGCAGCGCGACCTCGGTGCCGCGATCGTCGACGAAGTAGTCCTCGCAGGAGGCGCCGGGATACCGCGAGAGCGTCAGGGCGAGCGGCGGCCGCGTGTGGGCATCGGCCGCGCGGAGCTTGGGCGCATCGAGCGGCGCCGGATCGAAGGCGATGGGCTCGGCGTGCTCGCGCGCCCAGAACGCGGCGCCGAGCGCGCCCGCGCGCTCGGGATGCTCGGGCACCACGACCTCGACGCCCAGCCGCTCGCGCACGGCCGCGGCGACGCACTCGTTGAGCGCGACGCCGCCGACGAGCGCCGTCTTGCCGGCCAGCATCGTACCGCCGAGGAGCCCGTCGACGGTGCTCGCGCCCAGGCCGTGGCACAGGCCCTTGGCCACGGCCTCGACCGGGAACCCCTCCTGCTGGAGGTGGATCATGTCGGTCTTGGCGAACACCGCGCAGCGCGTCGCCACGGACGGCGCGAGCCCGGCGTAGGTCGCGGCGATCCGGCCGAGGGCCTCGGGCGCGATGCCGAGCCGCAGGGCCTGCTGGTCGAGGAACGCGCCCGTGCCCGAGGCGCAGGCGGAATTCGTGGTGTTCTTGCGAAGACGGCCCTGCTCGTCGAGCGCCGTGAGGCTGAAGGACCCGCCCCCGATGTAGAGGATGTTGCGGGCGTCCGGCACGACACGCCGCACCGCCTCGATCTGCGCGACGGTCGCATCGAGCACGCGCCCCGCAAGGCCGAGGCGCCGCGCGCCCGCGCCGGTCAGGGCGTACGCAACGATCTCGGACTGCGGGTACGGCGCGAGCATGCGGCGCAGCACCTTCTCGGGCTCGCCCGCGTGCTTCTCGTACGCGCCCGCGGCGACGCGGCCTTCCTCGTCGAGGAGGACGGCGGCGGCGGCCACGGCGCCTACATCAATCCCAAGATAATAACTTCCCATGCCGGCATGTTCCGTTGGACGGCGGGTGAACAGGAGATTCTTGCACGCGCGGGCGCGCTTTGCAAGCGCCCGGCGCACCACCGCCATGGCGGCGCGCGCCGGCGTGCGCTATCCTTGCCGCGGTCCTATGGAACTCATCAGCTTTCTGGAATTCGCCATCCTCGTCTTCTCGATCATCCTGCACGAGCTCGCGCACGGAGGGGTCGCGTTCGCGCTCGGGGACCCGACCGCGAAGAACGCCGGGCGGCTCACGTTGAACCCCATCCCGCACATCGATCTCATGGGCTCGATCCTGCTGCCCCTCGTGCTGCTGCTCTCCGGCGCGGGCATCCTCATCGGGTGGGCCAAGCCCGTGCCCGTCGATGTGGCGCGCTTCCGAAACCCCCGCCGGGGTTTCATGCTCGTCGGCGCCGCGGGGCCGGCGGCGAACATCGCGATCGCGTGCGTGGCGGCGGCCGCATGGAAGGCATTCCAGCCGGAGGGAGATGCAAGCCACCTGCTCATCTACGCGAGCATCATCAACGTGGTGCTGGCCGCCTTCAATCTCGTCCCGATTCCGCCGCTCGACGGCTCGCGGATCGTCATGGGCCTCCTGCCGCGCCGCCTCGCGTACGAGTACGGCAAGCTGGAGCGCTACGGCATGCTGATCGTCCTGGCGCTCGTGGTCGCCGGCGGGTTCAAGTACGTGGTGTGGCCGATCGCGGAGCTGCTGTTGAAGGTCGTGTTCGGGTAACCGGCTGCCGCCGCAGGACAAGACGCCGGCGGCGTGCCTTGTGCTCCGTGACGGGCAGGCCACGCGGCTCGAGTCCGGTCCCACGGCCCTTCGTGCCTTCGTGTCTTCGTGGCTACTTCGTCGTCCGCCCTCGCGGCCGGTGCTGCCCGCCGTCCGTGAGGATCGTGCCGGAACGGCCGCGCCATTGACATCCCTCTCGCACGCCTCCTACAATGACTTCTGAGAAGGCCGGTCAAGGCCTTCGAGCTAGGCGCGGACCCCTTACAGGAGGTGCACATGGCAAAGGATTCCGTCACGAGACGCGACTTCGTCAAGGCGACCGCCGTCGCGGCGGGAGCGGCGGCCGGCTTGTCCGCGGCCGACCAGGCGGCGAAGCCCGACGCCGCGAAGATCGTCAACTACAACGAGAAGATGGAGTACCGGCAGCTCGGCAAGACCGGGCTCATGATCTCGGCCGTGTGCTTGGGCGGCCACTGGAAGCGCATCGAGACGATGACGCCCGACGCCCTGAAGCAGGGCGGCGGCTGGCTCGGCGCCGACATCAACAACCCTCACTTCCAGAAGAACAGGTACGATGTCGTGACCCGCTGCATCGAGTGCGGCATCAACCACATCGACGCCTGCACCATCGAGGAGGTTCAGGCCTACAGCAAGGCGATCCAGGGCCGTCGCGAGAAGATGCACCTGGGCTGCTCCTGGTACCAGGAGGAGATGCGCAACGGCAACTGCCGCACCAAGGCCAAGCTCCTCGAGACGCTCGACCGCGGCATGAAGAACGCGGGCCTCGAGTACGTCGACCTGTGGCGCATCACCATGCACGAGCAGAGCGGCCAGCACACCAAGGAAGAGGTCGACCAGATGATGGAAGCCCTCGCGGCCGCGAAGAAGTCGGGCAAGGTGCGCTTCACGGGCTTCTCCTCGCACGACCGGCCGCACATCAAGTGGATGATCGAGACCTACCCCGATGTCGTCGACGTCGTCGTGACGCCGTACACCGCGGGGAGCAAGAAACTCCCGACGGACAGCGTCTTCGACGCGCTCAAGAAGTACGACGTGGGCTGCTTCGGCATCAAGCCCTTCGCGAGCAACTCGCTCTTCGCGGGCGACAGCGCGCTCAACAGCCCCAAGGCCGAGGAGGACGACACCAAGGCGCGCCTGGCGATCCGCTACATTCTCCACAACCCGGCGATCACGGCGCCGATCCCCGGCATGATCAACACGCACCAGGTCGATAACGTCGCCAAGGCCGTGGCGGAGCGGCGCGAGCTCGACGCCATCGAGAAGGCCGAGCTCGAGAAGGCCACCGACCAGATGTGGGCGCGCCTCCCCGCCGACTACCAGTGGCTCAAGGACTGGGAATTCGTGTAGGCGCCGCCGCGGCGTACATATTCGGTGAACCCGTGCGTCGAAACGCCCAATGAACCCGTCCGTCGCGCAATTACGGCTCTGCCGGCGCCATGGAGGCGGGGACCGGAGGTCTGCCCGGCGGCAATCGCTCGGCGTCCCTGCTGTCTCAGACAACCCCCCTTCCGTCCCCCCTTCGGGAGAAGGGGGGAAACGCCGGCTGCGGCCGGCGCCCGCGAGGCCACGGGTTCACCGAATATGTACGCCGCGGCAGCCGCCTTCATCGCGTGAAGTCGAACACCCGGACCTCGTTGCCGGTATCGTGCCGCCGCGCGAATGCCGCGTGCGCGGGGTGATCGAGGTACTCCTGCAGGCCTCGCTGGTCCTCGAAGAGGAGCATGAGCCCCACGTCGTAGTTGGCATCCACAATGGGGCGCGTGTTCGTGGGGGCCGGCGCGCCGACCCACAGGCCCTTCACCGTGGGAAGCGGCGCCAGCGCCGCCCGGATGTCCCGGACGAGTTCCGCCACGGCCGCATCCCTTGATTCGGACTTGACCTTGAAGAGCACCACGTGGACGAACGGGGCCTCGCCGGGGAGGACCTGCCCCTTCGCGGCGCAGCCGTACGAGAGGAACAGCGCGGCGAGCGCGGGCGCGACACACAGAATTCGCAGCATGGCCATCTCCTTTGACAGGGTTCCGCCGCCGCGCGGGAAGACTTCCCGAGCGGACGGCCGGAACGACGCACGCGTCTCATCGTAGCAACGGCCGCCGGCGCTTCAAGGCCGGCGCGGCGGACCCTCACCGGTGAGCGTGGGCATGCACGTCGGACGGAAGAAGAATGCACCAAGACACCAAGAATCGGCGCTGAACCACCGCGCGCTCGGAATGCACCCGAGACCCTTCGTGCCTTCGTGTCTTCGTGGCTATTCTCGTCTTCCAGTCGCGCGGCTGCCCCCCCGCGTCCGGGGAGGAAAGAAGGACGATGCCACCAAGACACCAAGAGTCGGCGCTGAACCACCGCGCGCTCGGAATGCACCGAAGACCCTTCGTGCCTTCGTGGCTTCGTGGCTTCGTGGCTATCTCGTCGTCCGTCCTCGCGGCCGGTCCTCGCGTCGCCCCGGAGCCGCGCGGCGGCGCGGGCCCTACGCGATCGGGCGGCCGATCAGGGTCAGGAACTCCGCGCGCGTGGCCGCGTCGTCGTGGAAGCTGCCGAGCACCGACGACGTCGTCATGATCGAGTTCTGCGTCTCCACGCCGCGCATCATCATGCAGAGGTGGCGGCATTCCATCACGACGCCCACGCCCTCGGCGTTCACGGCGCTCTTGATCTCGCGCGCGATCTGCGCGGTGAGCCGCTCCTGGATCTGCAGCCGGCGCGCGAAGCAGTTCGTGATGCGCGCGAGCTTGCTCGCGCCGAGCACCTTCGCGGCCGCGATGTACCCGACGTGGCAGCGCCCGTAGAACGGCAGCATGTGATGCTCGCACAGGCTGTAGATCTCGATGTCGCGGATGATGATCATGTTGTTCGCGTGGCTCTCGAAGACCGCCTGGTTGATCGTCTCCTTGAGATCCGCGCGGTACCCGCTCATGAGGAACGCGATCGATCGCGCGACCCGCGAGGGCGTCCTGCGCAGCCCTTCCCGCTCGGGGTCCTCGCCGATCTCCTTGAGAAGCTCGCGAATGAGCTCGGCAACGCGCTGCTCGTTCATGAATGCGCTCTCCTTGTGCATCGCGCGACCGCCGCCCGCGGCCGCCGCTCAACGATACCGGCCGGCGCCCGCACGCGCAACGGCGCCCGTATGCGCGCGGGCGCAGCCTTGTCATGCCGCCCGCGCCGGGTACAATTCGCTCGACGCACGACCCCTCGGCCATCGAATGAGAAGAGAGACGTGAGGAACCGCACCGTCCCCCACTCCGGCGCCCGGTCGACCCGCGGGGTCGCGCGCATTGCGGTCCTCGCGCTCCTTGCCGGATTGGCGGCCGCCGGCTGCCGCACCGTTCCCCGCGCGCGCACCGCCGCCGGCGTTCAAGATGCGCTGACCATCGGCGAGGGTTTCCTGGCGCAGGAGGACTTCCCCGTCGCCAAGGTCCTGTACGAGGACGTCCTCAAGAACAATCCCAGCGACGGCATGGCGCACCTGGGGCTTGCCCGCGCCGCGCTCGGGCTCGGAGAGTTCCAGGCGGCGCTCCACGAGCTCAACCTGGCCGAGAACGGCCGCTTCATGGACGCGGCGGCGCTGCAGTCGGTCCAGATCATCCGCGGCCGCACGTACATCCGCATGGGCAAGCCGCCGGTGATCGTCTGGGCGTATCTGTACCCGATATGGCGCAAGGGCGACACGGCGGTGAAGTCGTGCCTCGATGCGGAGATCAAGGCGCTGGTCCGCCACGTCCCGCCCGAGACCGAGGGGGCGCGCGCGGTCATGGGCTTCGTGCCGCCGCCGCGGGCGGCGCCCCAGCCCCTGCCGCACATGGCGCGCGAGGAACCGGCGCCCCTGCCCGCGGGCCGGCTCTCGATTCTCCCCCGCGCCCGCTGGAACCCCGCGTTCCCGGCCAGGGTCAGGCAGATGCTGCCCATGGACAAGCCCTTTCGCCTGACGGTCCACCATTCGGCGCACGACGATGTCGACAGCGCCGAGACGCTCTCGGGCACGGCGCGCCTCATCCGAAGCATGCAGGAATCGCACATCCGCGACCGCGACTGGGCCGACCTGGCCTACCACTACGTCATCGACCCCAAGGGGCGCGTGTGGGAGGGCCGTTCGATCAAGTACCAGGGCGCCCACGCGGGCAACGAGACGCTCAATCGCGGCAACATCGGGATCGTGCTCATGGGGGATTTCGAGGAGACTTCTCCCACCACCGCGGCCGTCGCGAACCTCATCGCGCTCGTCAGCCACCTCTGCCGCACCCACGGCATTCCCCCGAACCAGATCTACGGGCACCAGGATCTGAACCCGACGAAGTGCCCGGGACGCCACCTCGAGATGGTGGTCAGGAAACTCAGGGCCGGAAGCGGCTGATGCAGGCTCCGCGCGCCACGGGCATGCGGAGGCAGTTTCTGATACGATAAGAGGCATGGATTCGCGGACGCTGTTTCTCGACGCCTGCCGGCGCGCGCCGGTGCCGAGGCCGCCTGTCTGGCTCATGCGGCAGGTGGGGCGCTACATGGCGCGTTACCAGGAGCTCAGGAAACGGGTCTCGTTCGCCGAGTTGCTCGCGCGGGCGGACATCGCGGCCGAGGCTTCGCTCTACGTCCTTGACGACTTCGACCCCGACGCCGTCATCGTGTTCAGCGACATCCTGACCGTCCTCGAGGCGCTCGGCGCCTCGGTGTCGTACGAGCCCGCGCTCGCCGTGCGCGCCGATCCGGACAAGCTCCTGCCCGCGCCGAACGAGGCGCGCCTCGCGCCCTGCTACGAGGCGCTCGCGACCCTTGCCGGCGCGCTCGAGAAGCGCAAGGCGCTCATCGGCTTCGCCGGCGCCCCGTTCACGCTCTTCCGCTACCTCGCCGGCAACGCCGAGGAGACGCGCGCCGCCATGCTCCGCGATCCGCACGGGAGCGAACGCGCCATCGACGCGATCGCCGGGGCGCTCGCGTTTCACCTCCGCCGCCAGGCGGAGGCGGGCGCCGACGTCCTCCAGATCTTCGACTCGCACGCGGGCGAGCTCTCGCCGCGCCAGTACGAGCGCTTCGCGCTCGCGCCGCTCCTGGCGGTCCTGCGGGAGCTCCGCGACCTGGCGTGCCCGATCATCGTCTTCAACCGCGGGCGGCATCACCTCGACTTCAAGGAGAAGCTGCAGGGGTGCGTCCTGAGCGTCGATTGGACCGTGCCGCTCGATCGCATCGACGGCCCCGCCGCGCTCGCCGTCCAGGGCAACCTCGATCCCGCGTTTCTGTGCGCCGGCCCCGAGAAGACGCGCGCCGAGACGGAGGCCATGTTGCTCGGGGCCCGGCGCTTCGGCGGTTTCATCGCCAATCTCGGCCACGGCGTCCTCCCGCGCACGCCCATGGAGAGCGTGCAGGCGTTCGTGGCGGCGGTCAAGGGTTTCTCGATGGGAGGCGCATGATGGAATTCCCCGCGCTGCGTTTGCGAAGACTGCGCCGGAGCGAGGCGCTGCGCTCGCTCGTCCAGGAGACGCATCTTGCGGCCGCGCAGCTCATCCAGCCGTTCTTCATCTGCCCGGGGAAGGGCGTCGTCAAGCCCATCCGCTCGATGCCGGGGCAGTTCCAGCTCTCGGTCGACCAGGCCGTGAACGAGATCGACGCGGCCGCCAAGGCCGGCGTCAGGTGGATCATGCTCTTCGGGATTCCGGCGCGCAAGGACGCGGTCGGATCCGAGGCTTACAGCGAGACGGGGGTCGTCCAGGTCGCCGTGCGGCAGATCAAGGACAGGTTCCCGGACATGGGACTCATCGGCGACGTGTGCCTGTGCGAGTTCACGGACCACGGCCACTGCGGCATCGTCGAGGGCGGCGAGGTGCTGAACGACCCCACGCTGGAGCTCCTCGGCAAGACGGCGGCGGCGCTGGCCGCGGCCGGCGCGGACATCGTCGCCCCCTCGGCAATGATGGACGGCCAGGTGCGCGCGATCCGCGGGGCGCTCGATGCCGCCGGGCACACGGACACGCCGATCCTGAGCTACGCCGCGAAGTACGCGAGCGCGTTCTACGGGCCTTTCAGGGAGGCGGCCGGGTCCGCGCCCTCCTTCGGCGACCGGCGCGCGTACCAGATGCCGCCGCCCAACGCCCGCGAGGCCATGCGCGAGATCGAGCAGGACCTCCGCGAGGGCGCCGACCTCATCATGGTGAAGCCCGCCCTCGCGTACCTCGACATCATTCGCGCCGCGCGCGAACGCTTCGACGCCCCGCTCGTGGCGTACAACGTGAGCGGGGAGTACGCGCTCATCAAGGCGGCGGCGAAGGAAGGGTGGATCGACGAGCGACGCATCGTCAGGGAGACGCTCACGGCGATACGCCGCGCGGGCGCGGACGCCATCATCACGTACTTCGCCAAGGAGTACGCGGCCGAGGTCGCGGCATGGTGAACGCCGAATTCGAACGCGGCAGGAAGGTGATCCCGGGCGGCGTCAACTCGCCGGTCAGGGCGTTCCGTTCGGTCGGCGGCGACCCGGTCTTCATGGCGAGCGGCGAGGGCGCGTACCTCGTCGACATCGAGGGGCGGCGGTACGTCGACCACGTCATGTCGTGGGGCCCGATGCTCCTCGGGCACTCGAACCCCGAGATCGTCAAGGCCGCAACCGCGGCCGTCGCGCGCGGCCAGAGCTTCGGCGCCGCCACCGTGGCGGAGATCGAGCTTGCCGAGGAGATCGTGCGCCTGGTGCCGGGCATCGAGAAGGTCAGGCTCGTCAACTCGGGCACCGAGGCGACCATGACCGCCGTGCGCGTCGCGCGCGCATTCACGAAGCGCTCGAAGATCGTCAAGTTCACGGGCTGCTACCACGGACACGCGGACGGCTTTCTCATCGAGGCCGGCTCGGGCGCGCTCACGCTCGGCGTGCCGTCGAGCCCCGGCGTCCCCGCCGAAATCGCCGGCCTGACGCTCAACGCGGAGTACAACGACCTCGCGTCGGTCGAGGAGCTCTTCGCGGCGCACGGCAACGACATCGCCGCGGTCATCGTCGAGCCCGTCGCCGGCAACATGGGCTGCGTGCTCCCGCAGGGCGGCTTCCTGTCCGGCCTCAGGGAGATCACGAGGACGCACGGCGCGCTCCTCATCTTCGACGAGGTCATCACCGGCTTCAGGCTCGGCACGGGCGGCGCGCAGCAGTACTTCGGGATCGAGCCCGACATGACGTGCCTCGGCAAGATCCTCGGCGGCGGGTTCCCGGTCGGCGCTTACGGCGGGCGGGCGGACATCATGGCGCTCGTCGCGCCCGAGGGCCCGGTCTATCAGGCAGGGACGCTCGCCGGCGGCTGCGTCGTCGTCGCGGCGGGCCTCGCCATGCTGAGGCTCATCCGGGCGCCGGACCTGTACAAGGATCTCGACGCGCGCACCGATCGCCTCGTCGACGGCTTGTCGACAGCCGCCGCCGCGGCCCGAGTTCCGGTCGTCATCAACCACATCGCGTCGATGCTCACGGTGTTCTTCACGGCCAAGCCCGTCTTCAACTACCGCGATGCGCGCCAGTGCGACACGCGGCGCTTCGGCACGTTCTTCCACGCGATGCTTGCGGGCGGCGTGTACCTGCCGCCATCGGCCTTCGAGTGCTGGTTCGTCTCGGCCGCGCACACGGACACCGTGCTCGGGTGGACCGTCAAGGCCGCGCAGAACGCGTTCCGCAAGGTCGCGGAGACGCACGAGAAGTAACCTCGCGCGGCGCGCCGGCGCCGCCGCGCATTCGACAAGGAGGAGGCAATGTCGATCTACCTCGGCCTCGATTCGAGCACGCAGAGCTTCACCGCCGTGGCGATCCGAATACCCGAGCGGAAGATCATCGGCACGTGGTCGGTCAACTTCGCCTCGCGCCTGCCCGCCTACAAGACGGAGAACGGCGTCCTGCGCGCGGCCGATCCGCGCGTCGCGCACTCCCCGCCCCTCATGTGGCTCGAGGCGCTCGATCTGCTCCTCGGCGACATGGCCGCGGCGAAGTTCCCGTTCGAGGACATCGCGGCGATCGCCGGCTCCGGACAGCAGCACGGCAGCGTGTATCTCCTCCTCGAGGCCGAGAGGCTGCTCGCGGGCCTCGGCGCCGCGTCGAGCCTCGCCGAGGGCCTCGCGGGCGCCTTCGCCCGCCCCACATCGCCCATCTGGATGGACTCGAGCACCGCCGAGGAATGCGCGGCGATCACGAAGGCGCTCGGCGGCGCGGCCGCGGTCGCCGAGCTCACCGGCTCGGCCGCGTTCGAGCGCTTCACCGGCCCCCAGATCCGGAAGTTCCACAGAACCGAGCCCGAGCGCTACGCGCGCACGTGGCGAATCCACCTCGTGAGCTCGTTCATGGCCTCGGTGCTCGCCGGCAAGTCCGCGCCGATCGACCCGGGCGACGGCGCCGGCATGAACCTCATGGACATACGGAGGCGGGCGTGGGCGCCCGAGGCGCTCGACGCCGCGGCGCCGGGCCTGGCCGCCAAGCTGCCCCCGATCGCGCCCTCGGACGCCGTCGTCGGCACGATCTCGCCGTACTTCGTCGCGCGCTACGGCTTCGCGCCCGCAACGAAGCTCCTGCCCTGGTCGGGCGACAATCCCTGCAGCCTCATCGGCGTCGGGCTGGTCCAGGCGGGCAAGGCGGCGATCAGCCTGGGGACGAGCGACACCTACTTCGGCTTCATGCCCGAGGCGCACGTCGACCCCAGGGCCGAGGGCCACGTGTTCGGCTCGCCGACCGGCCACTACATGAGCCTCATCTGCTTCAAGAACGGATCGCTCGCCAGGGAGGCGGTGCGCGACCGGTTCGGCATGGACTGGGCGGGCTTCTCCGCGCAGATCGACGCGACGCCGCCCGGCAACCTCGGCCGCGTGATGCTGCCGTACTTCGACCCCGAGATCACGCCCAAGGTCCTCGAGCCGGGCGTCAGGCGCTACCGTCTCGCTCCCGATGACCGCGCCGGCGCGCGCGCGGTCGTCGAGGCGCAGGCCCTGAGCATGGCCGTCCACTCCGAGTGGATGGGCGCCAAGACCGCGACGATCTACGCGACGGGCGGCGCGAGCCGCAACCGGGCGGTTCTCCAGATCTTCGCCGATGTCCACGATGCGGATGTCTACCAGTTCGAGGTCTCGGCGTCCGCGGCGCTCGGCGCGGCGCTCAGGGCGTTTCACGGCGAACGCAGGGCCGCGGGCGCGCCGATGCCGTGGCCCGAGGTCGTGCAGGATTTCGCCGAGCCCGTGGCAGCCTCGCGCGTCGCGCCGCGGCGCGAGTACCGCGAGCGCTACGTCGAGCTCAAGAAGCTCTACCGCATGTGCGAGGAGCACGCGCTCTCAGGCGGCCCCGACCCGAGCGCCGCGCTCGAGGCGTTCGGAAAGAAATACGCCGTATAGCCGGTTCCGTCCGGACCGTCCGGCGGAGAACGCGGCAAGGAGTTGCCATGCGACGCAGAACGTTCCTCTCGAACATCGGCCTGGCCGCCGGCGGACTTGCGTGCTCCTCGCGCGCCGCGCCGGGCGACGAACGCGACACGACGGAGGCGGGCGGCATGCCGGCGGCGGCGGGGAAAATCGTCGAGCCCGCGCGCGAGATCCCCATCGTCGCGCGCGCCGATGTGGCGGTGGTCGGCGGAGGGCCGGCCGGCGTCGCGGCGGCGATCTCGGCGGCCCGCGCGGGCGCGAGCACGATTCTCATCGAGCGCTACAACTGCCTGGGCGGCCTGTGGACGGGCGGCCTGGTGCTTCCCCTGCTGGCGACGCACGGCTCGGACCGCGACAAGCAGCGGCGGCAGGTCCTTGCCGGCATCGGCGGCGAGATGGCGCAGCGCCTGAAGGCGTTGCGGATGAGCATCCACGAGGTCGATCCCGTGGTCGATCCGGAAGCCGCGAAGTACGTCATGGAGGTCATGGTCCGGGAGGCCGGCGTCCAGGTCCTCTACCACTGCTGGGGCGCCGGCGTCGTGGCCGAGGGCGGCGTCATCCGGGCCGTGCTGCTGGAATCGAAGGCCGGTCGCGTGGCCGTCGCGCCCAAGGTCGTCGTCGACTGCACGGGCGACGGCGATGTCCTGAGCTGGGCCGGCGAGGCTTTCGAGAACATGCGCTATCACATCGGCCTCGTGCACCGCCTCGGCAACGTGGATCGCATCGACACGTCCGCGCCGGGCTACAAGGAGATGCCCATCGGCAATCCGACCCCGCTCGGGAGCGTCAACTGGGTGAACATGCACGGCGAGAACAACCAGGACGGCCTGGATCTCTTCACGCTCTCGCGACTCCAGCAGGCGTACCGGCTCGAGATCTGGAAGCAGGTCGAGAGGATCAGGGCCGTGCCGGGCCACGAGCAGGTCTTCCTGCTCGAAACCGCCCCGCAGCTCGGCGTGCGCGCGTCGCGCATTCTCGACGGCCTGTACCGGCTGACGCTGGACGACTCCATGACCTTCAGGACCTTCGACGATGCGATCGGCGTCAGCGGCGCCTGGACGCCGGTCCTGCACAACGGCAGGAAGGTCGGCGAACGCGAGCGGCCGATGTGGCAGATCCCCTATCGCTCGCTCGTTCCCAGGCGCACCGGGAACCTGCTCGTCGCCGGACGCTGCTTCTGCTACGAGAAGGCCCTGGTGGAAGACGCCCGCGTGATCGGCACGTGCATGGTCACCGGCCACGGCGCGGGAGCCGCGGCGGCGGTCGCGGCGAGAACCGGATCGAGCGTGCAGGACGCCGACATCGCGAAGATCCGCTCGACGCTGATCGAGCAGAAGGCCTTCCTGGGTTGAGCAAGACGTCGCGTCCGATTCGCTGGGCTTCGCTGGCGTTGGCCTGCCTCCTGGCGCTGCCGCTGCCGTGGGGAGTGTTCGCCGACTTCTATGTCCACCTGAGCCCGTTCCTGGCGCTGCAGTCGTTTCTCGCGCACATGCCGGCCTTGCTCTTCGGACTGCCGGCGGCCGTGGTGCTGCTGCTGATCATCAGGTGGGACCGCTGGTTCTGCCGCCACGCCTGCCCGACAGGGGCGCTGTGCGATGCGGCCTCGGCGTGCCGGAGAAAGCGCCGATCGTGGGATGCGTTCCCCCGGGTGCACAAGGCCCTCGCCGTCGCGGCGCTCGCCGCTGCCGCGTGCGGCGCGCCGGCGCTGGCGCTTCTCGATCCCATGGCGCTCTTCCACGGCGCGTGGGCCCCGGTCCATCAAGGGCCGACGATCGCGGCGGCGCTCGGCGTCGCGGGACTTGCAGCGGTGCTCCTCCTGAGCTTCCTTTTTCCGCGGCTCTGGTGCGCGCGTCTCTGCCCGCTCGGCGGACTGCAGATGCTCGCCGCCGGCGTGCGCCGCACGTTGACGCGTGCGCCGGCGCCGATGGAAACGGAAAGGGCTCCCTTGCGCGATCCGGCGCTGGGACGGCGGAGTCTCTTCGCCGCAGCCGCAGGCGTTGCGGGCGGATTGCTGCTGCGCCGGGCCGCCGGCGGAGAGAAGCCTTCGCCTCTGCGCCCGCCCGGAGCGCTGCCCGAGGACCGTTTCGCCCTGACCTGCTGCCGCTGCGGCACGTGCGCGCGCGTCTGCCCGACGCGGATCGTTCGCCCCGCCCTCGACGTTCGGGACCCGATCGGCCTTCTGGCTCCGGAGCTCGAGTTCTCGCGCGGCTACTGTCTGCCGGCCTGCAATGCGTGCAGCCGCGCCTGCCCCACCGGCGCCATCGCGCCCTTCGAGATCGAGGCCAAGCAACGGCTCCTCATCGGCACGGCCCGGATCCGGGTGGACGGCTGCGTGGTTGTGAAGGGCCGGGAATGCGACCGCTGCGTGGTCTCCTGCGAGTATCACGCGATTCGGATTACCGGAGGGCTCTTCGACCCCGCGCCGGAGATCGACGCGGCGCGGTGCGTGGGCTGCGGCGCGTGCGCGGTCGTCTGTCCGGAAGGGGTCGTATCGATCCGGCCGGTGGGCGAGTTCTCCGTCCGGACACGGTCGTGACGTCTCGCGCGTGCTGTTGCCCAATGGAGCGGCACGCGCGTACGATGCAGTCGCGATGAGGGCGTGCGCCCGTTGCGGCTCCCGCCGCGTCGCCGCACGAAAGGAGCAGCGTATGCATCTGCCACGACGGTCGTTCTTGCGCGCGGGCGGCGCCGCCGCCGCGCTCGGTTCGTTCGCGCGCCTCCACGCGGCCGGAAACGAGGATCGCATCCGGGTCGGGTTCATCGGCGTCGGCGGCCGGGGGAGCCACCACCTGCGCACGGTCCTGGACTTCCCCTTCGTGGATGTCGTTGCCGTGTGCGACATTCGCGCCGGCGCATGTGCGCGGGCGCAGGAGGCCGTGTCGAAGGCGGGCAAGGAGAAGCCGGTCGCCTACGATGACCACCGGAAGCTTCTCGATGACAGGAACGTCGACGCGGTCGTCAACGCGACGCCTCCCGATTGCCACGCGCGACAGTATCTCGACACCCTGGCGGCCGGCAAGGATCTCTACGGCGAGAAGCCCATGTGCATCACGCCCGAGGAGTGCGACGCGGTCGCCGCCGCCGCCGAGAAGGCGAAGAATCACCTCCTCGTCGGTTTCCAGGGCCGCTACAGCCCGCGCAACCGCGAGGGCGTACGCCGAATTCACGCCGGCGAGCTCGGCGAGGTCATGGAGATGCACAGCGCCTACCTCGCCTCCTTCGGCCCCCTCCGCGGCTGGCAGTCGAAGCGCGCGCAGTCGGGCGACTGGGCCGTCGAGCAGGCCGTCCACTTCTTCGATCTCATGAACTGGATCTTCAAGGCGACGGCCGTGAGCGCGTTCGGCTGGGGACGCAAGGACGTCTTCACCGAGGGCGAGCCGGACCGCGACGTCACCGACTACTACGCCGCGCTCCTCAAGTATCCGGGCGAAGCGATCGTCAACTGGCAGCACTCGTGGCTCAGGCCCAAGGGCGGCGTCTTCGACGGCGTGCGCCACCAGGTGCTCGGACGCAAGGGCGGCATCGATCTGGAGAAGGGTATCGTCAGCTTCGTCGAGCAGGGCCGCGCAACCGAGAATCTACCCGCGGACGGCGGCGACCCGACGCGCCTGGCCCATGCAGATCTGTTCGAGTGCATTCGCAGCGGCAAGAAGCCCTTCAGCAACGCCGTCAACGGCCGCGACTCCGTGCTCACGGCGCTGCTCGTCAGGGAGGCCGTCGATCGCGGGCAGTGCGTGCGATTCGAGGAGCTCTACGGAAAGGGCGGCGCGCGGTAGCGCGCGGATGGAACCTTCCGAAGATCCCCCGCCGCCCTTACAATAGTGGAGGCGCGGGATGCGGCGTTCGTGTTCGGCCCGCGAGTCTGAAAGAACGTGCACACTATTGCCGTAACCGTTCACAAGGCATCCCGAACACGCGAATCTCCGTATTCAGCGTCCTTCGTGGTGCTCTTTCTGATTCACCACAGAGAAGACAGAGGGCACAGAGAACGGAACGTGAGACGCTACGTGGCTCCGTCTGAAGTGCGGCGGTCTCTCTCCGTTTTCTTCTCTGTGCTCTCTGTGCCTCTGTGGTTTCTTCTCCGTCAGATGACACGTGTGTGCACCCGAACACGGCGAGAAAACCGTGAACGATTACCTATTGCCGAACCGAGGCTTATGACAAAAGCAAGTCTGTCGTTGCGGGCAGCGCTCTGCCTTGTCTCCGTCGCGGCGGCCGGCCGTTGCGCCGCGGCGATTCCCGTGAGCGGAATCACCGACGAGGAGGTGTACGCCGATCGCGTGACCTTCACCGTCTCCTCCGAGGCGGGCTACGAGTACACGCGGCTCGAGTTGAGGAGCGAGCCCGTCGCCACGAGCATCCCCGTCGTTCTCGATCATCCGGTCGAGGTGACGTATCCGCAGTACTACGAGCTCAACGTGCGCCGCCGGCTCATAAGCTCCGGCGCGGAGGAGAGCGCGCGCATCCGGTTCATCGTCAGGTCGAGCGAGCGCGAGAACGCGGAGTGGGGCCTGCCCCCGTGGACGCCCTACCGCCTGATCAACTCGGCGGCGGCGGAGTTCGCGGGCAGCCGGCTCACGATCGTCGCTCCCGCCGCGTATCCGCAGGGCATGGAGATTCCGGTCATCGCGCTCGTCCGGACTCAGGAAGGAAAGCGCGTCGGCGTCAACGGCCCCGTCGCCGCCGCCGCGTACCCCGACCACGTGCTCGAGCTCGTGCGCGGCCAGGGCTCGACGTTCCTCCCGGCCGCGGCCTCCGCGGGCACGATCGCCTACGACGCCTCGGTGCAGACGCTTGCGGCGTCCGCGCAGATCGCGATCGATACCGCGACGACCTGGCAGGCCGCGCCGAGCACGATCAGCGCATCGACGACGTGGGCCCGGAACGCCCGCGTGAGCGTGAATGCCGATCTCACCGTCAACGCGGGCGTCACGTTGACGATCGAGGCGGGCGCCGTCGTCAGGATAGGCCCCGGCGTCGAGATCTTCGTGAACGGCGCCCTGACCGTCAACGGAACGCTCGCCGAGCCGGTCGTCTTCGCGCCGGCCGACAGGGCCGCGCCCTGGGGCGGCCTCGTCTTCAAGGGCAGCGCGTCCCGCGGAACCATCGCCGGCGCCATCATGACGGCGAGCGGCGCCGACCCCGACTGGTTCGACAACAACCCCGGGAGCGGCGCGACGCACCTCGGCAACGAGTGCCTGTATTACCTCTCCGGCGGCGCGCGCGTCACGTTCACGGACTCGTGGCTCATCGACCACTACGGCCAGGCCGGCCACGGCGAGTCCTCCTACCTGACCATGACCCGCTGCCTCGTCCAGAAGTACCTGACGTTCGGCGAGTACAACGGCGGCGAGGTCCGCCTCAACGACTCGGCGATCATCGAGTTCCCGGACAAGGACGCGCCCTTCGCCGACGACGACAGCGACGGCGTCTACCTGACGGGCGGCGACCACCACATCGTCGACTGCGTGATCGGCTTCCTGCACGACGACGGCGTGGATTCGGGTTCGGGCGAGGGCGGCCTCGTCGAGATCACGCGCTGCTGGATCGAGGCCTGCTACCACGAGGCGCTGGCGTGGTCGTGCGACTCCGGCACCAGGCTGCCGACCATCACCGACACGGTCGTCATCAACTCCGGCCAGGGCATCGAGGCCGGCTGGGGCAATCCGAGGGTCGAGGCCGACCGCTGCCTGTGCATCGGCAACGCGGTCGGCGCGCGCTTCGGGGACAACTACGACTGGGACTACGAGGGGTTCCTGCACGTCACGAACTCGCTGCTCCTCCACAACCTGCGCGACGTCTGGGGCCGCGCCTGGGACACGTGGGAGGAGCACCCGCTGCAGATGGATGTGTCGCAGAACCTCCTGACCGCCGCCGACCCCCTGCACTCCGCCAACGCCGCGTGGAACCCCGCCGCCGATGCCGAGCGCCTCGCCCCCTTCCTCCCGGCACCGGACGACACGGTAGGGATGGGCATCGCCGTGCGCGAGGCCCGGCTGGAGATGTCGCAGCTCGGCGGCGGCGTTCCCATCGGGCTGAGCACGTTCAGCCGCAAGACGGTCGCCGTCGACTACGAGGTCGCGTCCGATGCGGGCGTCCTGGCGACGGGAACGGTCGCATTTGCGCCCGGCCGCACCGTGCAGATCCTAGCCATCGATGTCGCCGACCCCCAGGATCACGCCTACATTCGCGTGACGCTTCTCAACCCGGTGAATGCCGAGCTCAGCGATCGGGCGGAGCTCCTGTTCGTCCCCGACACCAGGACGACGATCATACCCGCGGGCTCGGTTTGGAAGTACTGGGACGAGGACGTCGGCCAGGGGACGGCGTGGCGCGAGCTCGCGTTCGACGATTCCGCGTGGGCCTCCGGCGCGGCCGAGCTCGGGTACGGCGACGACGACGAGACGACGGTCATCGACGGCGGCCCGGAGGACGACCGCAACCCGACGGCCTACTTCCGGCGGAAGTTCCAGGTCGACGATCCGACCCGCTTCCTGTCGGTCCGGGTGAACCTCAGGCGCGATGATGGCGCGGTCGTGTACATCAACGGCACGGAGGTCTTCCGGACGAACATGCCCACCGGGACGATCGTCTACGAGACCTGGGCGTCATCGTCGGGAACGGACGAGGATGCGTTCTACACGCAGGACGCGGCCGCCTCGGTCCTCGTCGCCGGCGAGAACATCATCGCCTGCGAGGTCCACCAGGCGAACGCCACCTCGTCGGACCTGAGCTTCGACCTCGACCTCGAGGCCGAGCTCGATCCGATCCCGCCCGAGCCGGGCTTCATACGCGGCGATGCCAACGGCGACCGCCGGGTCGATATCTCGGACGCCGTGACGATCCTGCGCGTCCTGTTCGCCGCGGCGCCGGCCGATTGCGGGGATGCGCTCGATGCGAACGACAGCGGCGGCCTGGACATCGCCGACGCCATCTCCATCCTTTCGTACCTCTTCGCTTCGGGCCCGCCTCCCCCGCCGCCCTTCCCGCTGCGCGGCCAGGACCCGACCGCCGACGAGCTCACCTGCGAGCGGCAGTAGCGCCGGCGCAGTCGAGCGCATCGCCGTCGATGTCGGGCATCGGGCTTCCGGGCGCGGGCGGCGGCGGGGCCGCGCCTCCCGTGAACAGGAACCCGAGCAGCGCGATCGCGTCGGCCACGTTCAGGACGCCGTCGTCGGCCGCGTCGGCCGCCTCGAGACACGCCAGCTCGCGGCCCGCGAACAGCACGCGCAGGATCACGATCGCATCCGAGACCGTCAACACGCCATCGCCGTTCACATCGCCGCGCACGAACGTCGCGCCCGGCGCCGAGTAGTCCAGTTCGGCGGACATGGACAGGTCGGTCGAGTCGATCGACTCGTTGTGCGTCTCGATCGCCAGGACGTTCATGCCGGGCGCGAGGAAACGAATCGCGCCGCCGACATCGATCCGCTCGTCGAACGTCCCGGCGCCGCCCAGAATCTCGTGCAGCTCCGATGCCGGCTCGTCGAATGCGGGCGGCGCGCCGGCGACGGCCCGGCGCGCGATCTCCTGCCCGTTCAGATAGGCGACGAAGCCGTCGTCGTAGCGGATGCGCAGCGCCAGGTAGTCGATCGCCGCGCCGGCGGAAGGAAGCTGCCAGGCCACGCGCGCGTAGAGCGTCACCGCGCGTCCCGCCATCCAGGCCAGATCCGTCGCGTCGTCGCCATCGCCGTAGCCGAGCCCCGACGGGCCGCGCAGCCAGCCCGCCGCTGCGGGATCGAACGTCGGATCGCGCCAGCCGGCATCGGGCGGCGTCTCGGCGACGAAGTAATCCCACGGGTCGCCCTCCCGCACGAACGCGTAGACCGCGTCGGGCCGGTAGGTGTAGCCCGCCGCCGCCACGGCGGTTCCCGCCTCGGCGGTCACGGTGACATCGACTGACTCGTGCACGTCGTGGGCCGGGACCGCCGCCTGCAGCTTCCACGGGCTCTCGACTTCGACCTGTGGCGACGCGGTCGCGCCGAAGGCGACCGCGGGCGCCGCGCCCGGCGCGAAGCCCGTGCCGTAGACCGCCACGACGACGACGCCGGCGCGCGGCCCGTGGTCCGGTTCGATCGCCGTGATGGCGATCTCCGGGAAGTCCTCGAACCATGCCCATGCAGGATCCTCGGCGTCCGAACCGGCCAGGGCCCCGAGCACGAGCGCGGTTCCCCGCGGCCCCTTGTCCTCGGCGAGGTCGCCGCCGGCATCCTTCAGATGCCACGCCCCGGCCAGCTCCGAGAGCCCTTCGGGCAGCGCGAAGCGCTCGCGGGCAAGCTCCACCGGCGGCCTGACCGTGTTCCAGACGCGAAACGACTCGATGTCGCCCGTGAAGCGCGAGGTGTCGCCGAAGCCCGCCCCGAGCCTGAAGGCGCCGCTCGCCGGCAGGACGACGCTCTGACCGTCCGCCGCGACCTCGATTCCGTCCAGGATGATGCGCCGTCCCGCCGGAGAGACCGAGACGGCCGCATGATGCCAGACGGTGTCCATGGTCACGTCGGCCGTGAGGTCGGTCTCGGCGCCGGCCGTCGCCGCGCGCACGCGATTCCAGCGCGTGTCGATGCGGACGGCCTCGGTTCCGGGCGCGCCCTCCAGGGCGCACAGGGTGGTCCAGCGGATGCCCGTTCCCGAACGCCGGAACCAGCCTTCGAAAACGGCGCCGTCGCTGAAGATGCCCAGATTCTCCACGCCGGCCGCCTGCTGGCCGCCGAAGCGCAAGCCGGCCTGGCGCGGCCCGACATACCGGTACGCATCGGCCAGCGCCTGCACGCCGCGCGCATCCGCGACCTCGACCGCCACGGCGCCTCGCGCGGCGCCCGGCGGCACGATCGCGACGAGTGCCTCCGGCCCGGCGACGGCCGCATCGGGCGATCTGACATCGCCGAAGAAGACGACCGGCGGCGCCGCAGCCGAGAAGCCCATCCCCTTGATCGTGACGCTGTTGCCGCCGGCCATCGCCCCGAACGCGGGCTCGACGGACTCGATCACGAACGGCGCCAGCTCGAGCTGCGCCGCGAACGAGAAGTCGGAGCTCGTGAGCGTCGCGTTGTGAGCCTGGACCGCCAGCACGTGCATGCCGGGCGCGAAGAACCCGGGGACGGAGTCGATGGCGATCGTCTCGTCGAAGCCGTACGGGTTCACGACGTCGTGGTTGCCCGCGGCGGCGGCATCGAACCCGGGCGGCTCGCCCTCGATGTTGCGGCGCGCGATCTCGATGCCATCGAGATACGCGACGAAGCCGTCGTCGTAGCGCACTTTCAGAAAACCGATCCAGTCCTCGTGCCCGGCGGGGACCTCGAAGTCGGTTCTGAGAAAAACCGAGAGATAGCCCCCGTCCATGTCATCGAGCACGGTGGCGAGGACAGCGGGATCTTCGCCGTGCTCGTAGCCGATGGGCCCCGGGCCGGCATCCCAGCCGGCCGACACGGGGTCGAAGTCGGGCGCCGTCCACTCCTCGGGCGGCGGGGCGGTTCCCTTGAGGAAGCGCCATTCCTGCGACTCGCGCATGAGCACGAGTCCGGTCCCGCTCGCCAGGACGGTCACGCCGCCCGCAACGAGGCGCGGGACCTGACCCTCGCCCGCCACCGTGAGCACCGTCGCGACCGCGGGGCCCCCGTCCGCGTCGGCCAGCACGGGAAGAGGCGTCACGGAAAGGGTCGTGCGGTGCGGGAGGCCCTGCGCGACATCGAAATGGACCGCGGCCACGGCCTGATCCGCGCCCGGCGGGAGCTTGCGCCAGTCGAAGGGTGCGGCTGCATCGAAGATGGCGGCCGCGCCGAAGAACACCCCGTGCTCGGCGTCCGAGCCCTCGAAGACCTCAAAGTACTCGGCGGCGAGCCCTTCCGGCCCCAGTTCCGTCCCCTCGATCGTCAGGCCGCCGAACCCGAGACCCTCGTCGTAGATGGCGCCGAAGGAGAGCCCCATGACGAAATCGTCGTTGTCGACAAGGATTCTCAGGACGGCGCGCTCATCGCCGGGAGCCACCGTCGCGTGCTCGATCCTGAGCACATTCTCGGCCGCGATCTGACCCCACGCAACCAGCGCAACCAGGCATACGGGACTCATGGTTGTGACTCCTCTCGCTGTCATGCGATCGCCTGCCCGACCGGCCTCTCCGCCGGGGCGGCGCCGCGGCCGGCGATGCACGCGCTCCCACTCATCAGGTATACCCCCGGCGGAGGACAAGGTTGCGGGGCGTGCCGGCCGTCGCCATGCGTTTCGCCGATCCCCGCCGGCGCGACGTCTTGACCTGAAGCCTCCGGGTGGGCGAAGATGTCGCAACAGCGGTTTCGCCCGCGGCTCACGGCACGCAGTCGCGCCGGGAGCCCCGCAGACGATCACATGAAAGGACGACGCACGTGACAGATGACGATGCCACCCCGGCGCCCGCGAATGCCTCGGCCGGCGCCGAGCACCTGGTCGAGCCCGAAGACGCGCTGCCTCCCACCACCATGGCGCAGCTTCCCCCTCACCTGCGCGAGGCCGCGGCGCGCGCCGGCTGGTCGGAGCTCATGCCGGTCCAGGCCCGCGCCATACCCTACCTCCGCGCCGGCCGGGATCTCATGGTCCAGTCGCGCACGGGAAGCGGCAAGACCGGCGCCTTCGTGCTGCCGATCCTCGACATCATCGATCGCGGGTCCAAGGCCTGCCAGGCGCTGATCCTCGTGCCGACGCGCGAGCTGGCCCAGCAGGTCGCGCGCGAGGCGGAGCTGCTCGGCGGCGCGCTCGGCGTCAACACGGCGGCGGTCTACGGCGGCGTTCCCTACGGCGGGCAGATCGAGGCCTTCCGCCGCGGCGCGCACATCGTCGTCGGCACGCCGGGAAGAATCCTCGACCATCTCCTGAAGCGCACGCTCTCGTTCGACGCGGTGCAGATCCTCATCCTCGATGAGGCCGACCGCATGCTGTCGATGGGCTTTTACCCCGACATGTGCGACATCAAGCGCTACCTGCGGCCGCGGCCGGCGGGCAGCTACATGTTCTCGGCCACGTTTCCGCCCTACGTCATGAGCCTGGCGGGACAGTTCCTGCGGGCGCCCGAGCTCCTGAGCCTGAGCCACGACCGCATTCACGTCATGGAGGTCGAGCACGTCTTCTACACGACGCCCGCCCTGGACAAGGACCGCGCGCTCGTGCGCATCATCGAGATCGAGAACCCGGGCTCGGCGCTGATCTTCTGCAACACGCGCTCGCGAGTCCACTACGTGTCGGTCGTCCTCCAGCGTTTCGGCTACGATGCGGACGAGTTGAGCTCGGATCTCAGTCAGGCGGTGCGCGACAATGTGCTCGGCCGCCTGCGCGCGGGGAAGCTCAAGTTCCTCGCCGCGACCGACGTGGCCGGCCGCGGCATCGACCTGCCCGAGCTCTCGCACGTCATCCAGTACGACTTTCCCGAGGACCCCGATGCCTACATCCATCGCGCGGGGCGCACGGGGCGCGCCGGCGCGGCGGGCGTGGCGATCTCGCTCGTCTCCGATGTGGAGCGCATCGGCCTCCTGTCGCTCGCGAAGCACTTCGGCATCAACCTCGTCGAGCGGCCCGTCCCGACCGACGAGGAGGTGGCCGCGATCGTCTCCGAGCGGCTCACCGCGCTCCTGGAAGCGCGGCTCAGAACGCGCGACAAGCTGCAGGTCGAGCGCATGGAGCGCTTCGTGCCGCTCGCGCGCGCGCTCGCCCAGAGCGAGGACGGGGCCGCGCTGCTCGTCATGCTGCTCGACGATTGCTACCAGGAGCTGCTCCACGCGCCCGCCCCTCAACCCGAGCCCGAAGGCGGGCCCGAGCCGAGGGGCGAGCCGCGGAGCCGGGGCGATCGC
>JBFZCA010000595.1:0-14808 GCA_041308205.1 Planctomycetota bacterium
AAGCCCAGGTCCGCGAAGCGCGTGACGATGAAGGCCTTCTTCGCGGCCGCGACCGCCGAGGGCTTCGTGTAGTAAAAGCCGATCAGGAGGAAGCTGCTCGCGCCGACGAGCTCCCAGCACACGTACATCTGGACGATGTTGGGAGCGACGACCAGCCCCAGCATGCTGAACGTGAAGAGGTTCATGTACGTGAAGAACCGCCCGTAGCCGCCGTCGCCGCGCATGTAGCCCAGGCTGTAGATGTGAATGAGCGCGCTCACGGTCGTCACGACGACGAGGAGAAGGACCGCGATCGGGTCGAGGAGCACGCCGGCCGCGACCGTGAGCCCGTCGTCGTAGGCGAGCCACTCGAACGACCAGGCGACGATCGCGGGGTGGGCCGCGTCCGGCGGGTAAAGCCGGTAGTACTCCCAGGCGACCAGCCAGGCGCAGGCGGCCGCCGCGACGATCGATAGGGTGGCGATGAGGCCGGCCGCCTTCTTGGAGAGCGGGCTCACGCACAGGCCGACGGCGATGAAGGAGACGAACGGCAGGGCCGGGATCAGCCACGCGAGGTCGAGAGCGAGCGGCAGGTCCGGCATGTCAGTCCTTCATCGTGTTCATGCGGTTGACGTCGATGGTGGCCCGATGCCTGAAGAGCGCCACGAAGATCGCCATGCCGACGACGACCTCGGCGGCGGCCACGGCGATGACGACAATGGCCATGATCTGGCCGTCGAACGCCGCGGGCGCGACGTAGCGGTTGAAGACGACGAAGTTGAGCGCCGCGGAGTTGAGCATGAGCTCGACGGCGATGAGGACGGCGACGGCGTTTCTGCGCGTCAGGACGCCGTACAGTCCGATCGCGAAGAGCGCCGCGCTCAGGAGCAGCCACTCGACGTGGCCGGGTTTGTGGGCGGCGAGGAACTCAAGCATCGGGTCCCTCCGGCTCGTCGCGCTGGCTGCGCGGCAGGGCGATGTCGGCCTCGCCGGGCGCGTCGCCGCCGCTGGTGAACGGTTGCCCGGGCGGCGGCGTCTTGCGGGCGATCACGATGCCGCCGATCACCGCCGCGAGCAGGAGCAGCGACACGATCTCGAACGGGAGCACGTAGCCCTCCGCGCCGAAGTCGAGCAGCTTCCTGCCGATGGCGCTCGCATCATCGGGCGGGTGCGTGCCGGGCGCGGGGGCCCTGAGGGCGATCCGGCTGAACACCGTGCCCGCGAGCGCGAGGAAGCCGATCGACGCAACGGCGCCGGCGAGCTTGCGCCCGAACCGCGGATTGTCTTCCAGGAGATCCGCGGCGCTCGTGAGCATGACCGCGAAGACTATGAGGATGACGATGCCGCCGACATAGACGAGGACCTGGACTCCGGCCAGGAACTCGGCGCCGAGCAGCAGGTACAGCCCCGCGCTCGCCAGGAGCACGAACATGAGCGCCAGGGCGGCCCTGAGGAGCCGCCGCGCGTTGACGACGGCGAGCGCGCACAGCACCGCGAACGCGCCGAGCGCGTAGAAGAGGACGGTGAGGACGGCATCGTGCATCATGCCCGGCCTCCGGGCGCGGCGCCCTGCCGCGCGGGATCTGGCCTCGGCGCCACCGCGAGGGCCTTGAGATACGGGAAGTCCGTGCCGTTGAGCGGCACGGGGCCGCCGTAGCAGTCGCGCGGCTCCATCGCGGCGGCGCGCGTCGCCTCGTCGGGCTCCTTGAGGAGCGCGCTCGCCGGCGGGCCCGCGTACCTGTTGAGCGTGAAGATGAGAAGGCGCCGGTCGAAGACCGCGTGCTCGAATTCCGCCGTCATCTCGAGCGCGCCGAACGGGCAGGACTGGACGCACGCGTTGCAGAAGACGCACGAATCCATGCGCCAGATGTAGCGGTCGAGCTCGTTCTTCGAGAGCGTGCCCGGCCGCGTGAGAATGCGGATGCTCGCGTTCGGGCAGGCGCGCTCGCACAGGCGGCACGCCGTGCAGCGCTGGTAGCCGTGCTCGTCGAACGTGAGCCTGAGGCGCGCGCGGAAGCGTTCGGACAGCTTCAGCGTCGCGCGGTTCTCGGGGTACTGGCGTGTCACCACGGTCGAGGGCCGGACGAGGTAGCGGAAGGTGACGCGCATGCCGTCGAGCAGGCTCTTGAGCGCGTCCCCGAAGACCGCGAGCCGGCCGCGCCGCGCGAAGCGGGGCGTCACGACGACGGGAACGCGCATTCCCGCGAGCGTGCGCGTGTCCCTGCGCATGTCCTTGAACTTCACACGGGCCACGAGGAGCTCCGTTGCGAATCTCGCCCCGCGCGCTCAGGCGCCGGGGAAGAAATACAGCTTGTACAGCACCGCGAGCGCGCCCACGGCCAGGTTCGCGAAGCCGATGGGCAGGAGTATCTTCCACTCGAGGCGCATGAGCTGGTCGACCCGCAGCCGCGGGAACGTCCAGCGGAACCACATGATCACGAAGACGATGAGGGCGGCCTTGCCGAGGAACCACGCGCTCGGCGGCGCCAGGTCCATGACGGCGTTGAACGCGTTCGCGCCGCCGATGTGGAACGGCATCCAGCCGCCCAGAAACAGCGTGACGGTCAGCGCCGCCACGACGAACATGTTAATGAACTCGGCCAGAAAGAAGAAGGCGAAGCGCAGGCCGGAGTACTCGGTGTGGAATCCGGCCGTGAGCTCGGACTCGCCCTCGGGGATGTCGAAGGGCGTGCGGTTGATCTCCGCGGTCGATGCCGTGAGGTAGATCAGGAACGCGACGCCGCCGACGACCGGCGCGCGCCAGATCCACCAGCCCTCGGCCTGGCTCGTCACGATGCCCGAGAGCGACAGCGTGCCGGCGAACATGACGACGACGAGGAGCGCGAGCGTGGCCGAGACCTCGTAGGAGATGATCTGCGCCGCGCCGCGCATGGCGCCGATGAGCGACCACTTGTTGTAGGAGCTCCAGCCGCCCAGCAGGATGCCCATGACGCCCAGGCCGCTCACCGCCGTGATGTAGAGAACGCCGATGTTGACGTCGCTCAACTGGAGGATCGGGCTGTAGGGAATCACGCCGAGCATGAACACGGTCGAGGTCATCGCCAGGAAGGGCGCGAGGACGTGCAGGAGCTTGTCGGCGCGCGCGGGGACGATGTCCTCCTTGAAGAGCAGCTTGAAGGTGTCGGCGACCGTCTGGAAGATCCCGTGCGGCCCGACGCGCATGGGGCCGAGGCGGCACTGGAAATGGGCCGCGGTCTTGCGCTCGAGGTAGATGAGCCCCATGCCGAGGCCCGAGACGAGGGCGCCGAGCCCCGCGAGCGCGATGGCCATGTACGCGACCGCGAGCCAGGGATTGTCCGGGAGCGCCTCGGCCGCCCGCGCGGCGACGGTCTTCACCGGCCAGGCCGGGGCGGCCTCGGCCGCCGCGAATGCCGTGAATTGCGCGAGCGCTCCTGTCACGTTCCCGTCCCTATCTGTCGATGTCGGGGACCACGAGGTCGAGCGTCGACTGGATCGCGATCACGTCCGCGATTCTCCAGCCCGGCGCCAGCTTCGTGACCGCCCACAGGTTGTTGAAGTTCGGCGAGCGGAAGTGTATCCGGTACGGCGAGGCGGCCGTGCCGTCGGCGACAATGGTGACGCCGAGGATGCCGCGCGCCGTTTCGATCTGGCCGTAGTGGATGCCTTCCGGGACCTTGATCCCGGCGCCGAACTTCACCGTCGTGTGCGGTCCCTCGGGAATGCCGTCGATGAGCTGCTCGACGATGCGGATCGACTGGCGCATCTCCTCGATGCGCACGCAGTAGCGGTCCCAGCAGTCGCCCGTCGAGCCGACGACGACATCGAAGTCCGCCTTGGCGTAGAGGCCGTACGGCTCGGCCTTGCGCAGGTCGTAGGGCACGCCGCTCGCCCGCAGGACCGGGCCCGTGCAGCCGAGCGCGATCGCGCGCGCGGCCGGGAGGACGCCGATGTTGCGCAGGCGCTCCTGCAGGATCACGTTGCCCGAGAGCAGCGTGTCGTACTCGTCGATCTTGGGCTTCAGGTAGGCGAGCACGCGCTTCGTCGTGCGGGCGAAGTCCGGGTGAATGTCGTCCATGAGCCCGCCCGGCTGAATGTAGTTCATGGTGAGGCGCGCGCCGATCGTGTCCTCGAAGATCTCGCCGATGATTTCCCGCTCGCGGAAGCCGTAGAGGAACGGCGTGAAGGCCCCGAGGTCCATGCCCAGGACGCCCCACCAGAGCGCGTGGCTCTGAATGCGCTGCAGCTCCGCGACGATCGTGCGTATCGTCTCGATCCGGTCGTTGGTCGCGAGCCCTGCGGCCTGCTCGATCGTCCGGGCGACGGCCCAGTTGTTCATGAGCGCCGAGAGGTAATCCGTGCGGTCCGTGAGATGGATGATCTGGCGCCACGAGAGGCGCTCGGCCATCTTCTCGATGCCGCGGTGCACGAACCCCGGGACGGGAATCACTTCCCTGACGGTCTCGCCGTCGAGGCGCACGACGAGCCTGAGCGAGCCGTGCGCGATGGGGTGCTGGGGCCCCATGTTGACGAAGTACTCCTCCGTCGCGAGCGCGCTCGCCGCCGCCCCGGGCGGCGCGATGATGTCGTTGAGCGTCTTGACGTTGACGGTCATCGTTTACTTCGGAAACTCCAGCATGTCGGGGTCGCGGTAATCCTTCCTGAGCGGAAAGCCCTGCCAGTCATCTTCCAGAAAAAGCCGCCGCAGGTCCGGGTGCCCGTCGTAGAGAACGCCCATCAGGTCGTACGCTTCGCGCTCCTGCCACTCGGCGATGGGCCAGATGCGGCTCACGGTCGGCGCCACCGGCGCGTCGCGCGGCACGAACGCCGTCAGCGTGAGCGCGTGGCCGTGCGAGGTCGAGAAAAGATGGTAGAAGAGCTCGAAACGACTCTCCGCGCTCCAGTCGATCGCGGCGTGATCGAGCAGCATGTCGAAGGCGAGCGCGGGGTCGTCGCGCAGGCGCGCGGCGACATCGAGAAGGCGTTCGATCGGGACGCGCACGGCCGCGCGGTTGATCTTCTCGCGCCGTTCGATGCCCGGGACGATGCCCGTCACGGCTTGTACAAGTGCGTCGCCATCCATTTCCTGAGCTTTCCGTGCCACGGCGAGGCCGCGGCGGCGTTCCCGACATCGACCACGTTCTCGGCCTCCAGGGCGGCGCGGATCTCCGCGCGAATGTCCTGGACGGTGATGCCCTGCGGCAGCGCCGAGAGCACCGGTTTGCGGCGCATGCCGGGCGCGCGGGCGGTCTCGCCCCGGCGGATCATCCTCTGGAGCGCCAGGAGGCCCCAGAAGAAGGCTTCGGGCCGCGGCGGGCAGCCGGGGACGAACACGTCGACCGGCACGACCTCGTCGGCGCCGCGGACGATGTGGTACGAGTTGTACATGAAGGGGCCGCCCGAGATCGCGCACGATCCGGTCGCCATCACCCACCTGGGCTCGGCCATCTGCTCGTAGAGCATGCGCATGCGGGGGGCCATCTTCTTGACGATCGCGCCGGCGACCACCATGAAGTCGGCCTGGCGGGGGGAGTTGCGCGCGACCTCGGCGCCGAAGCGCGAGAGATCCTGGTGGCTCGCCCCCGTGGCCATGAGCATCTCGATGGCGCAGCACTTCGTGCCGAAGGACAGCGGCCAGAGGCTGTTCGCGCGCGACCAGTTGAGCAACCAGTCAAGCGACGTGACCAGCACCTGCCCGCCGGGGATCTTCTCGACGAGCCCCGGCAGCTTGTCGATGATCAGAGCCACTCCAGGGCGCCTTTCTTCCACGCGTAGACCAGGCCGGCGATCAGGACGATGAGGAAGATGCCGACCTCGACGAGGCCCACGATGCCGACTTCCCGCACGATCACGGCCCAGGGATAGAGGAACGCCGCCTCGACGTCGAAGACGAGGAAGAGGAGCGCGAAGAGGTAGTACCCGACGTTGAACTGGATCCAGGTGCGGCCGATGGGCTGCTCGCCGCATTCGTAGGGCGAGTTCTTGACGTCGCCGGGCCGGTGGGGCGCCACGAGCCGCGACGCGATCAGGCCGCCCGCGACGAATGCCGCGGAAAGGCAGAGGAACACGAGAATGAAAAAGTACTCCATGCCTTCTCCAGCTTCGCCCGGGGGCGAATCCGAACGGGAAGGCCATGATAATAGTCAATGGTGCGTCATCGCGCAATGGCGCGGGCGGGCGTTCGGGTTGCAGCCGGGAACGCCGGATTGGCGAGAGAGCGATCCTGGGCTCTGCAAGAGAGTGGTGCGCTCGCACCAAATCTATTGACACCAGGCGCATAACGTCGTAGCATCAGATGATATGCCGAGAACGACGCTCAATATCGATGCGCCGGTCCTCCAGGACCTCAAGCGCCTGCAAAAGAAGGCCGGGAAGTCCCTGGGGCGGCTCGTCTCCGATCTCCTCGCCCAGGCCATCGGCCGCGCGAGAGGCGTGGAAGCGGCGCCGCCGCTGCAACTCGCGTGGACGGCGCGGCCGATGCAGGCGCGCATCGATCTGACCGACAAGGAGGCGGTTCGCGCCGCGCTGGATGAGGGGCGGCCGGGAACGTGAGTTACTCGGTCGACGCCGCCATCCTGCTGTACGCCTCGGACGCCTCCAGCCCGCACCACGTGCGGGCGGCCGAGTTCCTGGCGCGGTGCGCATCGGACGGCGAGCCGTGCTGCGTGACGTGGGGGACCGTGATGGGGTATCTGCGCATGTCGACGCACCCGGCGATCTTCGGCGCGCCGCTCTCGCCCGAGGAGGCGATGCGCAACATCGACGGCCTGCTCGCGCTGCCCCATGTGCGCGTGGTGCCGGAGGGCGAGGGTTTCTGGGGGATCTTCCGTGCGCTGGTCGAGGGCCTCGCCGTCAGGGGCAATCTTGTTCCGGATGCGCACGTGGCGGCGCTGCTGCGCCAGCACGACGTCCGGGTTCTCTACACGAACGACACGGACTTCAGGAAATTCGATTGCCTCGACGTCCGCAATCCGCTGTGAGCCGAAGGCGCGGAAGCCTGAGCGCGGCGCAAGGTTGCTCTCGGCCGTGCGTGGGAGTACGCTACGTATATGAAACCCAAGGTCATGCGCGATCCGATAGTCGAGGAGCTTCACGCCGTACGCCGCGAGCATGCCGCGAAGTTTAATTTCGATCTGAAGGCGATTGCGGCGGATCTTGCGCGCCGGCGAGACGATTCCCGTTTCACGTATGCGGAACTGCCGCCGAAGCGCGCCGAAGCGCCTGCGGCGGCACCCCGTTTGCCGGCGTGACCGTCGCGGGCGAGTGGAGCTGAAACGCGGCATGGCCTGTCCGAGCTCGTCGTGTGCGTGGAGTCCGGCCGAGCGGCGCCTCGTGCGGTCGCTCGCGAGCCCCGCGAGGATCCAGGCCTTCCTGAACGGCATCGCCTACGATACGGAGTGCGCCGCCCGCTCTCCGCGCTGGGTCATGCGCGAGCGCAGGGCGACCTGCTTCGAGGGCGCGCTCTTCGCCGCCTGCGCGCTCAGGAGGCTCGGCCACAGGCCGCGGATCGTCGACCTGCGGGCGTGGAACGATGACGACCACGTGATCGCCGTGTTCGAGGTCGGCGGGCGCTGGGGCGCCGTCGCCAAGTCCAACACGACGGTGCTGCGCTTCCGCGAGCCCGTGTACCTGAGCCTGCGCGAACTGGTCATGTCGTACTTCGACGTCTACATCAACACGGCCGGCCAGAAGACGCTGCGCAGCTTCTCGCGGCCGCTCGACCTCGCGCGCTTCGACGCGCGCCGGTGGATGACGGCGGACGAGGACCTGGAGTACATCGGCGACCGCCTCGACGCGCTCCCGCACACGCCGATCCTGACGCCGCGCATGATCCGCGCCCTGGCCCCCGCCGACCCGGATCTCCTGCGGGCGGCGCTTCTCGGCGCGAACGAGGCGGGGCTCTACAAGGCGCGGAAGAAGCCGGTGCGGTAGCGCGCCGCCGCCTACTTCCCGACGACGAACCTGTAGCTCCCCGACCCGAGCTCGAACACCGCGCAGTCGCCTTCGCGGCGCAGGAACTTGACGCCCTCGGCGGTTGCGGCCGGCTTGCCGCCCTCGGTCACGACGTGCCTGTCTTCCGCCGGAAGATACAGGGTCGCCGTCGTGTTCGCGGGCACCGCGAACTCGTAGATCACGGCGTCGCCCTCGATCTTCCACGCGCTCGCGATCCGGCCGCGCAGCGAGTCGTAGCTGCCCTTGGCCCACGCGAGGCCGCCGCCCGGGCGCGGCTTCAGGAAGAAGTGCGCGTAGCCGGGGGCCGCCTCGTCGGGGTTGATGCCCAGAATGGTCCGGTACATCCACTCGCTCACCGAGCCGATCGCGTAGTGGCAAAAGGAATTCATGCCCGGGTCCTGGAACCCGCGGCCCTTGACGAAACCGTCCCAGCGCTCCCAGATCGTCGTCGCGCCCTGCTCGATCGTGTAGCCCCACGAGGGGATCGTGCGGTTGTTGATGAGCTGATAGGCGACATCGTTGTGGCCGTGGCGCGTGAGCTCGTTCATGAGGTGCACGGTCGTGTGAAAGCCCGTCGAGATGTGGCCCTTGTAGTCGGCCACGCGCTTCGCCATGCGGTGCGCGGCCCCGGTCCGCAGGCTCTCGGGGAGAAGATCGAAGCCGAGCGCCAGCGCGTACCCGGCCTGCGTGTCGCCGCGGACCTCGCCGTCGGGGTTGACGTACGCGCGCACGAACGCGGCGCGAATGTCCTCGGCGAGCTTCGCGTACTTGGCGGCGTCATCGGCGCGGCCTATGGCCTTCGCCATCTTCGCGACCAGGCTGGTTGAATGCTGGAAGAACGCCGTCGCGAACACCTCCTTGGGCACCTGCGACCCGCCCTTGGGGTAGCCGAAGCCCTCGAGCTTGAGCGTGTCGCCGTTGAGCCAGTCGCCGTAGTCGTTATTGCGTTTGTGCTTCCAGAGGAGGTCGGGGTTGCCGGCGTGAATCCAGTCGACCCACCGGCGCGCGGACTCGAAATGCGCCGCGAGGACGCGCGTGTCGCCGTAGTTGACGTACATGCGCCACGGGACGACCACGCCCGCGTCGCCCCACGCGGGAACGCCCGAGAAGCGCGCGTTGGGGTCGAAAGGGTGCGGCGCGAAGTCGGGGTACCGCCCGTCGCCGGCCTGCGCGTCGCGCAGGTCCTGCGCCCACTTGGTGAAGAACGCGGCCATGTCCATGAGGTAGCAGGCCGGCTGCGCGAAGACGAGCATGTCGCCCGTCCAGCCCATGCGCTCGTCGCGCTGCGGGCAGTCGGTCGGCACGCTGTGCAGGTTGGCCCTGAGCGTCCAGACGATGTTGCGCATGAGCTTGTTGAGAAGCTCGCTCGAACACTCGAAGCGGCCCGCGACGGGCGGCGCCGAATGGAACGCGATCGCCGTGATCGCCTTGAGCGCCGCGCGTTCGGGAAGCCCCGTCACCTCGACGTACCTGAAGCCGTGGTACGTGAAGCGCGGCATGAAGATCTCGTCGCCCTCGCCGCGCAGCGTGAACTGATCCTCCTGGCGCGCGCCGAGGTACTTGCCGAGCTTGAGATTGGGGTCGGCGGCGTAGATCTTCATGCGCAGGTTGTCGCGGTAGAGCGTGCCGTCGTCACTCAGCATCTCGGCGTGCCTGAGCGTCACCGTCGTCCCGGCCGGCCCCGTGACCTTGATCCTGCAGACGCCGGCGATCTCCTGGCCGAAGTCGAAGATGTACGTTCCCGGCGCGGGCTGCGTCTCCGCGGCGGGCCGGAGCTCCTCCGTCTCGCGCACGGGCTCGTCCGGCTGCGCGACGAGCGCGGCCGCGGGCGCCGGCAGCACCTCGACCGGCTGCCAGGCCGAGTCGTCGAACGATGCGTCGCCCCACCTCGGGAAGCGCTTGCGCGCGTCCTGGACCTCGCCGTCGAGAATGCAGGCCTTGACGATCGGGCCGTCCTGCGTCGCCTTCCACGTGCCGTCGGTCGCGATCGTCTGCCTCGTCCCGTCCGCGAATTCGACATCGAGCTGCGCGAGGAGCGCGAGCCTTCGGCCGTAGAAGTTGCGCAGGCCGCCGTCGGCCACGATGTGCGAGATACCGATCCGGCCCGCGTACCAGCCCTCGCCGAGAACGGCGCCGAGCGAGTTCCCGCCCTCCTTCAGGAGCACGGTCACATCGTACGCCTGGTACTGGATCCGCGTGTGGAAGTCGGTCCATTCGGGCGCGAGGAAGCGCTCGAATACGGCTTGCCTGTTCGGCTCGATTTCGAAGTCGACGACGCTCTGCCCGTTGACCCTCATGAGATAGAGGCCGAGCGCCGAGCACGAGAGCACGGCGCGGACGGGTTTTTTGTCCAGCGTGAAGGTTGCGCGCAGGTACGGCGAGGGCTGGGGCGGCACCGGCGTTCCTTCGGGAAGCGGCCCGCGCGCGCCGATCCACTTCGCCTTCCAGTCCTCGGGCCGCGGGAAACCCTTGCGCCACGAGGCGGGAACGCTCCACGCGGACTCCCGGCCGCCGGCGGTCCAGACCTTGACCTTCCAGAAGACGTGCGAACCGGCCGCGAGCGGCGTGCCCGCGTAGGCAATCTGCGCCGTCTCGCGCGACGCGACCTTG
This sequence comes from Planctomycetota bacterium, assembly GCA_041308205.1. GTDB lineage: Bacteria > Planctomycetota > UBA8108 > UBA8890 > UBA8898 > UBA8898. The sequence goes on from JBFZCA010000595.1 coordinate 10,522, forward strand.
CCGCTGTCCCAGAGGTCGCCCTTGTCGGCGGCGAGCGCCGCCTCGGACGCGGCGGCGAGAATCCGGTACGCGGCCTGCGCAACGCCGCGGCCGTCCGCCTCGATGATCCAGCTCAGGCGCGGCGCAGATGCGTCGATGGCGAGCGGGTTCGCGAGGTACTCGCACCGCAGGTTCTTCACCGTCACATCGGCCATGAGCGCGGCTCCGGCGACAAGGCTCGCGCTGCAGCACAGAAGCACGATCTTCGGCGTGTACATCGGTTCTCTCCTCGTATCGGCGCGGCGTTCGGCGCGGCTCACTTCTTGTCCTTGCCTGCGTCCTTGCGCTCGTGCGCCAGGAACCAGGCGTAGAGCTCGTCGTTGTCGTAGGACTTCGTCCACGAGTCGTGGCCGACACCCTCGTAGCGCGTGTACTTGACCTCGTTGCCCGCCTTCTTGAGGGCCTCGACCATGTCATCGCCGAGCTTCACGTTGACGACCGGGTCCGCATCGCCGTGGAATACCCACACCGGCAGGCCCTTCAGGCGGAAGGCCGCGATGGTCGGGTTGCCGCCGCCGCAGATGGGCGCGATCGCCGCGAACCTCTGGGGCATGCGCGAGGCCAGCTCCCACGTGCCGAAGCCGCCCATCGACAGGCCGGTCAGGTAGACGCGCGCCGGGTCGACGCGGTAGGCGGACATCACGCCGTCGAGAAGCGCCGTCAGCTTGAAGGGATCCCACCACTCGTTGGCCGGGCACTGCGGCGACACGACGATGAAGGGGAAGTCCTGCTTCTTCTCGACGATCTTGGGCGGCCCGTGGACCTTCACCTTCGCAAGATCGCTCCCGCGCTCGCCCGCGCCGTGGAGGAAGAGAATGAGCGGCCACTTCTTGCCCGCGTCGGTGTTGTAGCCCTCGGGCAGGAAGAGCAGGTAGTCGAGCGCCACCGAGACCTGCTTCTCGAAGCGCTGGGCGCTCTGCCCCGGCTGCGCGGCCGGCTGATCGGCCGCCATGGCCACGATGCACGCAAGCGACAGCACGCAGACGACGGCGTTGAAGTTCATGAGGCTCTCCCTGTGTCGCACCTGGCTCCGGACCGGCGGCGCGCGGGCGCATGGTGCGGGCGCCGCGCACACAGGATTATAGTCGAGAAGCGCCGCCGGGGTAAACCCGGCGCCGCCGCCCTTGCCGCCCCGCCGCCGAGTCCGCACAATTGAATGTCCGGACGCTCGTCACGAGAGGAGGATCAATGACCGCACGTTCTCGCCGAAGCTGCCTCGCCGCCGCGCTTCTTGCCGCTGCCGCCTTGCACGCCGGCGACTGGCCCCAGTTCCGCGGCCCGCGGGGCGATGGAAACGCCGCGGCTGCGGACGGCGCGCCGCTCGAACTGCCGCTCACCTGGAGCGAGCAGGAGCACGTCGTCTGGAAGACGAGCGTTCCGCACCGGGGATGGTCGACGCCGGTCGTCCTCGGCGGCCGGGTGTGGCTGACGACGGCGACGACGGACGGCCGCGAGCTCTTCGCTCTGTGTCTCGACGCCGAGCGCGGCGACGTGCGCCTCGACAAGAAGGTGTTCGCGGTCGAAGCGCCCGAGCCGCTCGGCAACGGCGTCAACTGCTACGCCTCGCCCTCGCCCGCGATCGAGCCCGGGCGCGTGTACGTGCACTTCGGGAGCTACGGTACGGCGTGCCTCGACAGCGAGACGGGCGCCGTCCTCTGGGAGCGACGCGACCTTCCCTGCCGGCACTATCGCGGGCCGGGTTCCTCGCTTGCGCTCTTCCGCGATCTCCTGATCGTGACCATGGACGGCGTCGACGTCCAGTACCTCGCGGCGCTCGACAAGAAGACCGGCGCCACGGTCTGGAAGACGGATCGCACGGCCGAATGGAACGACCTTGGGCCCGACGGGAAGCCGTTCGACAACGGCGACCTCAGGAAGGCGTACTCGACGCCGCTTTTCGTCGGCGCCGGCGCGGCGACGGAGATGCTCAGCGTGGGGGCGCGCGCGGCGTACGGTTACGACCCCCTGACTGGCAAGGAGCTCTGGAAGGTGTGTCACGGGGGGTACTCGAACGCCGCGAGCCCGGTTTTCGGCCACGGGCTCGCCTTCATCGGCACCGGGTCCGGTGCGACCGAGCTCTGGGCCGTGCGCCCGGGCGGGCGGGGCGATGTGACCGAGACGCACGTCGTCTGGAAGCTCGCGCGCGGCGCGCCGCGCATTCCGTCGCCCGTGCTCGCCGGCGACCTGCTCTTCGTCGTCGACGACGGCGGGCAGATGACGTGCCTGGAGGCGAGGACGGGGACGGAGGTCTGGCGGCAGCGCCTGGGCGGCGAATACGCGGCGTCGCTTCTTCACGCCGAGGGTCGCATCTACTGCTTCAGCCAGTCCGGTAAAACGAAGGTGCTCGCCGCCGGTCGCGCGTACGACCTCCTGGCGACCAACGCGCTCGATGCCGGCTTCATGGCCTCGCCGGCCGCGGCGGGCAGGGCGCTCTTCCTGCGCACGAAGACGCATCTCTACAGGATCGAGGCCGCCCGGACGAGTCCCTGAGCGCCCGCCGGCGCCGCGTAAAGCCCGCCTGTGGGATTACCGATACATGGAGGGGGAATCCTCGCGGGCCGTCGCGGAATCGCGGATTCCGCGCCACACGGCCGTTCCCGGGAGACGGAATGCTGCAATCCGAAGGACGACGCCATTATCGCATGCGGCCCGACCGGCCCGGCGCCCTGTCCGTGGAGCTGAAATACAAGCGGCACGAATTCCCGGCCGACGTGACCGACGTGTCGATCGGCGGCATCGGCATCTGCGTGCCGCGGCGCGGCCCCATTCTCGCCGTCACGCCCGGGGAGACGGTGTACCTGAAGATCACGGCGCTCTCGCTGCCGAAGCCCATGATGGAGCCCGGCACGGTCCTGCACACGCGCGTCATGGGCGATGTGCTGTTTCTCGGGATCAGGTTCGCGGACTGGATGGGTCTCATCGAGCGCGTGCCGCCCGAGTTGAGCGCCCTGTTCAACCGCCGCCTCTCGCCGCGCATCGTGGTCGAGGAGGGCTACAGGGTCGGGATCACCGCCACGACACGGGGCAGCGCGGAGAAGATCGAGGGCTTCATGCGCGATCTGTCCTCCGACGGCCTCTCGTTCTGGGTCGCGCCCGAGGCGGGGCGGCGCATTCTCAAGGCGGACGCGATCAGCGTGGAATTCGAGCTGCCGTTCGCGAGCCGCTCGACGGCGTTCAAGGCGCGGCTGCTCCACGTGACCGAGGATGAGGATGCGTGGAGCTTCGGCGCCTTCTTCGACGCGGCCGAGCACGGCGACACCCGGGCCGCGCGCGACGATCTCTCGACGCACCTGGCAATGTTCGCGTCGAGCTTCTGAGCGCGTCGCCGGCCGCGAAGGCGCGAGAACGGACGACGAGATAGCCACGAAGACACGAAGGCACGAAGGGACTTCGGTGCATTCCGAGCGCGCGGTGGTTCACCGCCGATGCTTCGTGTCTTAGTGGCATCGTCCTTCCGTCCGGCGATCACATCTCGGGCATGCCGATCTTCGCCAGGATGATCGTGACGGGCCCGCCGTGCGCGCGCCGGCAGCGAGGGCAGTCGGCATACCAGTAGAAGATCTCGTTGGGCGTCACGCCGCGCTCCTTGCCGATGGCGGCGACGAAGCGCGCCCGGGCGGCGCCGAGCTCTTCGTGCGGGCCGCGACATACGGTCGCGAGGTAGGCCCCGTCGAGCTGCACGATGTTCTCGGGGCCCGTGTCCGTGCCCAGCGCGAGCAGAAGCTCGCCCTTGAAGAAGCCGCGGTCGCGCTCGAGGACCATGGGCGGCTCGCCGAGCGGGAGATCGAGCTTCTCGGCCTGGAGCCGCAGGGCGTCGATCTCCTCCCCGATGCCGATCGATACGCCGAGCGCGCGCGGCACGCGCCGCGTCAGGAAGGGCTTCTGCCGGAACATGACGCGCCGCCCTTCCCACTCCTCGTCGATGAGCGCGGGGCAGCGGCAGGCCGGCGTCGCGTCCGAATCGTTCATGCAGCCATCATACTACCATCGTCTATCGTCCCATCACGAGGGAGCGCGTACATAGTCGGTGAACCCGCCCGTCGAAACGCGCAATGAACGCGTCCGTTGCGCAATTGCGGCTCTGCCGGCGCTATGGAGGCGGGGACCGGAGTTCTCCACGGCGGCAATCGCTCGGCGTCCCTGCTCACCCTGAAACAACCCCCCTTCCGTCCCCCCTTCAGGAGAAGGGGGGAAACGCCGGCTACGGCCGGCGCCTGCAGGGCCGCGGGTTCATCGGATATGTACCGG
>JBFZCA010000596.1:0-10485 GCA_041308205.1 Planctomycetota bacterium
CGCAACGGCGAGGGCCAGGATGGTTCCGATTCGGTTTCTTTCGCTCATGCCACGCGCTCCCGTTGATCAAGAGCCTTCCTGCAACGGTATGCCTGGTCCGCCGGACCACGCGACCCATGCCACGGCCTTCACTCGCGGCGACTCCGACCGTACCCGTACCGTGGTGAACGCATTCGTGGAGCGGAGGAGATCCGCTCCGTGTATTATGCCACACCGCAAATACAAATGGAAGTCGATGTGCGCGGAATTAATGAACGTAGTCATTCGATCAGTACGAATCGGACCGGGCTCATCGTCGCCCGTTGCGGAGCGGCTCTCGCGCGATCGCGTGCACGGTGATCGGCCTTGTTCGGATCGGGCGACAACCGAGCGCGATGGCGTGGCGCCTACGGCGCGAGTCGTTCGAGGATCTGGCGCGTGAGCTCGGCCGAGCCGGGCTGCGAGGGGTCGTCCGTCATGGCGAGATGGTCGAAGTCCAGGATCACCGTGTCGGCGACGCCGTCGAGCCGGCCGCGCGTGACGGCGACGGCGCCGTCGCCCTTGCCGCGAATGACCTCATCGAGATCGGCGAGATACGCATCGACCTTGGGGCCGAGGAACTTCGCGAGCCGGCTGCGCTGCGCGGCGGCGCCGGCGCCGCGCCGCATCCACTCGACGGCCGCGGCGTTAAGCGGTGCGTGCGTGCCGAGGAAGATCGTGTACGCGACGCGCGGATTCCGGGGGCGGGCGTTGAGCCGCTCCAGAAAGGGAGAGCCCGGTGCGAGGTCGGCGCCCGCCTCGCCCAGGCCGTCCTCGATCGCGCCGTAGAAGCGCTCGACGAACGCGCGCTCCTTGAGCTCCGCAAGCTGCTCGTGCCATTCCAGCGCGCAGGCGAAGCTGGCGAGCCGCGACCCGTGCGTCGGGGGCGCGACCATGATGAGACGCGCGACGTTGCCGGGGTCGAGCGCCGGATCCTCGACCGCCGCGCGCGCCACGAGCCCTCCCATCGACATCGTGAGCAACGCCACGGGCCGGGCGGGTTGCCGGGCGCGGATCGCGGCAAGCTCGCCGGCGAGCAGGCGCGCCGAGGCCTCGATCGGCTGGTCGTTCGGATAGCGTAGGACCGCGCAAGGGAGGCCGCGGGCGCGGACGTCCTTCAGAATCGTCTCGACACGCTCGGGCCGGGAGTGCAAGCCGTGCAGCAGGACGACGAGCGGCTTCTCGATGGCCGCGGCGTCCCACCGCTCGTCGAACGTGAGGCCGAAGTGTGTGGGTTCGACACGCCCTTCGCCGAGCAGCGCCGCCGCGATGCGCAGCTTCTCCTTGATGCGCCTGCTCGTCGCGAGGAGCGCCCGCTCGTCGAGCACCACCTCCAGCGCGCATACGCGCCCGCCGCCGTCGTGCTTCACGGAGAGCTCGATCGCCGGCGCGAGGGCGAGGCTCGCGGCGGCGATGCCGAGCCGGGTCGAGCGCTTCGTCAGGTCGAGCGTGCGGTCGGTCGCGGCGCCGGCGAGCGCGCCGGCATCGAAGCCCTTGGCTTGCGCGATGCCGGCGAGGATATCCGCCCAACGTACGACCCCGTCGCGCACGGGGAGCGTCAGCGTGGTCCGGCGCGCCTCGGCGTCGTAGGCGCCGGCCGCGGCGGGAGCCTCTTCCGCGGGGGAGGCCGCGCCCACGCCGAGCCCCGACAGGCAGATCGCGACGAGCATTCGCGTGCATCTCATTGCGCACCTCGCGAGGCGCTGCGACGCCCCGGCCCACGACGATGGCACGGCCCCCGCCTACAACTCGTTCTAACCCCGGCGATTGCGCTCGTCAACGATCGAATCGACGCAACGAAGGGGGACCCGGGCGCAGCCGCGCGGCGGGCGCGAGCGGCCGCAGTGGGATATTGCAACGGCGGCGCGCCGCGCATACGATGCATCGTATGTGTTCGGCCGCGGAGAACCTGCGGCCGGGAACGACAACGGGACAGAGAGGAATGAGCTCATGCAAGCACGCAAGAAACACGGTCTGTGCCGCCGGCTGGTCGCGCTGTGCGCGGTGTCGGCGGTGTGTGTATGTGCCCGAGGCGCCGACACCGTGTGGGGTGTCGTGTGCATTCACGATCTCAAGGGACTCGGCCAGAAAGTCGCCGCGCTCGCCGACAAGATCATGCCCGGCATGGGGAACGCCGTGGCGGGCAACCAGGCCGGCTTTCTGGCGCTGCCAGGCTGGGCCGACATCGATACGACCAAGCCCGCGAGCGTCGTGTTCCTGAGCGATTCCGCCAAGGACGAGCCGGATATCGCCGTGATCATGTCGGCCCTGGAAGGCAAGAAGGTGACGGCGCTGCCGTGGCCGGACGGGACGAACGTCGCCGTCGAGATGCGCGACAACTACGTGGTGGTCGGCATGAGACCCGGGGTCTTGAAGACCGTGACGGCGAAGCGCGCGGCGGCCTACGGCGTCTGGCCGGCATCGGCCGGCGAGGCCGACATCTACGCGACGTTTGCGGTGGGGGGCGTGCTCGGCCCGCTCGCCGAGAGCGTGTCGAGCGGCGTCGATCTGATCGATGGGCTCAAGGCTCCCGTCGCCGGGTTCGCGGCCCGGCAGGTGTCGCGCGTGTCGCTCACGCTCAGCCTGAGCGGCGAGGCGCTCGATATCGGGTCGCGCGTCTACGCGGTTCCGAAAAGCGCGCTCGGCGACTTCCTGACGGCGGCGCCTCCGGCGGCGGCGGACCTGGCGAAGTTCCTGCCCGGGGATTGCCCCGCGGCGGTGATCGCCAACGTGAACTGGGCCAAGCTCACGCCGCTGGTGAACCTGATGTGGGACGAGTGTGCGGCGCCGCTCGAGCTCGGCGACGATGTCAAGCGGATCCTCTTCGGCTCGCTTGCCGTGTGGGGGCAGCAGGGCCCCGTGGCGGCGGGCGTGTCCGGGAATCCCGCGCACGCGGGCATGCAGGCGATCGCCGTCCTGTCGGTCGCGGACGCGGCGCGCTTCCGGGCGGCGGCGAAGGACTACCTCGCGACGTTCGGGAAGAGCGATGCCAAGGAAGGTCCCGGTGCGGAGTACAAGGAGGGCCTGCGCGATCGCGGCGGCGTGAAGGTCGACCGCGCGCTCGTCACGCCTTTCAAGGCGCCGGGCTCGGAGAGCCGGGCGGCGCCTCGGACGGTCGAGATCGCGGCCGCGCAATCGGTGGGCGTCGTGACGAACGGCAACGACAAGGGCGACCTCATGGACGGCGTTCTTGACCTCGTCGGGAAGGGCGGGGCGAGCCTCGCCGATGCGCCGGCGTACAAGGCCGCCGTCGCCGCGGCGCCGAAGGACGCCTCGGCCGTCTTCCACCTGACGTTCACGAAGCTCGTCGCCAAGCTGGCGGGAGAGGTGCAGCAACAGGCGCCGTTCATCGCCCCCTTCCTGAGCCCCTTCACCGAGGAGATTCCGGGAGAGCAGCCGATCACCGGCTACGCGCGCTGCGCCGCGTACGCGCAGGGTCCCGCGGTCAACGTGCAGGTGCGCGTTCCGACCATGCTCGTCGCCGCGCTCGGACAGAGGATCGCCACGCTGATGCAGATGTTCGGCGGCGGAGGGAAGGCGCAGCCGCCGAAGAAGACGGCGCCGCCGCCGGCGGAGGAAGAGCCCGCCGCCGAGGAAGAGAAGGCGGCCGAGGAAGAGCCCGCCGCCGAGGAAGAGAAGGCGGGGGAGGAAGAGCCCGCCGCCGAGGAAGAGAAGGCGGGGGAGGAAGAAGAAGCCGCCGAGGAGGCTCCCGGCATGGAGGAAGAGGCGGACGCCGGCGAGGAGACCCCCGCGGAGGAAGAGAAGGAAGACGCCGGCGAAGAAACCCCCGCCGAGGAGGACGCCGGCGAGAAGTGAGCGCTCGGGAATATTGCCGCGGCGCGTCGGCCTCTATCGGCTCGATCCGGACGTTCCCTCGGCCGGCGCCGCCGGGCTCGCCGCCGGCTTGGCTTCCTCGAACAGGCTTCTCGGGAGGTCATCCCGGTTGGCGACCTGGGGATCGGCGAGCATCTCCTTGACGTTCCGATTCGACGCCAGGCTCCACTTGGCGTTCCAGCACATGAAGTAGCACGTCGCGGGGAAGCTCTTCTTGACGCCGTCGAGAAACCGCCGGTAGTCGTAATCCCCCGGCGGGTTGCTCGACCCGTGCGGGCCGTACTCCGAGAACCCGAAGGGCTTCTTCAGGGCGATGATCTCCTCGTACCCCTGAATGTGCCGGAGGTCGACGTCGTCCGTGTAGGCATCGAGCCCGATGAGGTCCGCGAAGCCGTCTCCCGGGTAATACGCGGCGGTCTTCGCGCCCTTGTTGGGGCCGTACACCCAGAGCAGGTTGTCGAGCCCCTTCGTCTTCGAGAAATACTCGAACATGTGCCGCCACACCGCGATGAACGCCTCGGGTTCCTGCGCGCCCCACCAGAACCAGCCGCCGTTCATCTCGTGGAAGGGCCGCCACAGGACGACGACCCCCGCCGCTTCGAGCTCGCCCAGGCCCTCGGCGAGAAGATCGAGCGCCTGCATCCAGCGCCCGTGCGTGTCCGTGCCTTCCTTCAGGAGGTCGCGCATGTCGACGCCCTTGTCCCGGAGGCCGCCGCCCTTGGGATTGGCCGGGTTGTGGAGGTGCGCCATGATGCTGACGAGCCCTCCCTGCCGCCAGTACGCGATCGCGGCCGCGTTGGGCGTCTTGTACGTCAGGCCGCCGCGCGGGAAGTCCGCGTAGTCGGCCCCGAGAAGCGCCGGCCATTCGCCCGACAGGTCGTGAATCCGCTCCATGATCTCGAGATTCGCGCCGTTGCCGAAGTCCGTGAACTGCCCCGAGAGGATGCGCTTCTCGGCCTTCCCGGCGAGCGAGTGGAAGTAGTCGAGCACGGCCCGCACCCGCGGATTCGACGCGCGGTTGGCGGGTTCGGCGGCCCTCGCCGTTGCGGCGCCGAGCGCCGCGGCGAGCATGGCGATCGCGATGCGTTGCATGGAAGCTCCTTTCGCGGAACTGTCGCCGGCGCGCTCCGCGCCGGGCGACGGATTCTCAGCGCGGCTCGGGCCCCGTGAGCGGCCTGACCGCGATGTCATCGAATGAAACCTCGCCGCCCTCGGTGCCGAGCTCGAAACCGAGGACCATGTCGCCGTCGATGCGCGTCGAGAAGAAGTTGTAGACGAGGCGTTCGTGGCCGCCGTACTTGGAGAACAGCGGACAGTCGTAACGGCCCGAGGGATCGCGAAGGCGCAGGCAGACGGTGAGCGCGTCCGCTCGCTCCGATTCCTCCAGGAGCACGCCCGCGTCGACGCCGCCTTCCGGCGCGAGCGCGCTGTCGGCCCCGGCGCCGTCCGAGAGATCGGCGAGGTGCCAGACCGCGATGGCCTTGCCGAGAACCTGCCGGGGATCGATGCCCGCCGGCCCGATGTACTCCTTGGCGATGACCACGTTGTCGAAGAAGACGACGTTGACGGGGTTCTTCGTCCAGGAGTCGGTCACGTAGCTCTCGAGCGTGAACGCGTTGGCCCACAGTGTCGGGCTCGTGCGCCAGTTGATGCCGCGCCAGTGGCCGCGCAGCTCGCCGTCGATCCAGAACGCCTGCTCGCCGTCGGGTTTTCCGGGCGTGTTGTGCTTCAGCATGAACTCGGCGCAGATCCATGCGCCGCGGCGAATGTCGGGCTGCGCCGCCGGCCGGAAGGCGTTGCCCCAGAACTTGCCGTCGGGGCTCTTCGCCATCTCGTGCCAGTAGCTGTAGAAGTTCCAGCGGCCGGGCGGCGGCAGCCTGCCCCAGTCGCCCCATGGCTCGAGCGCGGTCGAGAAGCGCTCGTCCCCGGCCGGTTTCAGGCCGGCGCCGCCGAAGCCGCTCCAGCGGTCGCCGCCGGCGAGGCTCTTGTTGGCCCGCAGCGTGCAGAAGTGGTGCACGTAGTCGCACGCCGGGTCGAACTTGACGTAGAAGCGGAGAAAGAGCGTCTCGGACGGCGCGAACCACTTGGTGACGCCGCCGCCCGTGTTCTTGCCGAGCGCGGCCGTGACCTTGAGCGTCTTCCGGCCGAGGCGGGCATCCTCGGCCGAGAGATCGACAATCGCGAGCACGGCGCCGGCGTCGTCGCGGGCGCTGTCCCATTTCGTGCGGTAGTCGCCGCCCTCGAAATCGTCGGCGAAGATGACGGAAGGGAGCGCGGCGATGCCGCGGTCGGCCGCGAGCTTCGCCGCGCAGCCGTCGCCGCGGGGAAGCGCGCTTTCGGGAGCGAGGTTGCGGGCGCCCTTCGGGTCGCCGCCGTCGGCGGCGGCCGGCGCCCACGCGGCTGCAAGCATGCAGGCCGACACCGCACGCACGCAACGTAGGCAGAGGTCGCGCATGAATCCTCCTCGGCTCTCGTGCGTTTTCGCCGCCCGCACCCCGTCGAGCCGTTCGATGCGAATTGTAACGGCGCGCGGCCCGAGAGGGCAAGAATCGGGGGAGTTCTTGTGCGGCCGTCCATGCATGGCTATACTGTCGGTAGGTGGATCGTATGGACCGTCCGCGTCGCATCGCGCTTCTTCTCGTCGTTCTCGCCGGCGCCTGGCTCGGCCTGACCTGCGCGGCGATGCTCCACCACTGCCCGGACGATGCGTCGGGCTCCCACGACCGGACATGCGAGTTCTACGGGCACAGCGTGCAGAGCCTCGCGCTCGCGGGGCCGCGGGCCCTCCCGTGCTGCGCGCTGTGGGAGGCCGTCCCCGGCGTCCCGCTCGCCTGCGCCTCCGAGGCGCTCCCGCCGAATCCCTTCGACCGCGCCTGTACCTGCGAGCGCGCGCCTCCCGCATAGTCGCCTTTCTTGCCCATCGCCAGCCGGCGTTCACGCCGGGAGAAAGGAGATTTTATGCAGTTCCTGTATGGACTCGTTCTGTGTGTTGCGTGCCAGGAGGCGAGCGCCGCCGAGCAGCACACGTACCGGGGCGCGACGCCGGCGGGCAGCTCGGCGCAGCAGTTGCCCGACATAAGCGCCGTCGTGACGGCGGAAGCGCTTCTCATGCGCGAGGATCGCGACCCCGCGCGCAACCGCGTGCGGCTTTCGGAATTCGAGCTTGCCGTCCAGGGATACGTGTATCCGGGCATTCGCACCGACATCATCGCGGCGTTCGAGCAGAGCTACACGCGGGAGGACGGCCGCGTCGAGACCGAGACGCACGCGCATCTCGAGGAGGCGTTCCTCACGGTCGCGAACCTGCCGTGGGGTCTCGATCGCTACCTCGTCCTTCAGGGCGGACGCAAGTACATCGGGGCGGGCCGCCTCAACCTGCTCCACCCGCACCATCGCCCCTTCGCCGACAACCCGCTGCCGCTCCAGCATTTCCTCGGCGCCCACAACTGGGGCGATGACGGCGTCCAGGCGAACGTGCTCCTGCCCAATCCGTTCGACGACTACGATCTGTACGTCGCGTGGCAGAGCGGGCTCTGGAACGGCAGCGAATTGCACCTGCACGACCCGCTGACGAGCAGCGGCCCCGGCTACGGCGAGGCGCTGCTGCCGTTTCGAGGGCTCATCTACCAGCAGCGGGTCTACGCCGACTTCCCCTTGAACGAGGACATGGATGCGAGCCTGGGCGCGAGCGCCTTCTGGGACGAGTACGGCGATGCGGAGCTGTACGGCGCCGACGCCGGCTACCACTGGCAGTGGCCGGGCGCCTACCGCCGCACGACGATCGCCGGCGAGGTATTCCTCGCGCGCGCCACGCCCTTCCGCAGCGACAGCGTGGGCTTCTTCGCCTACCTGGAACAGGACCTGACGAGATACGTGAGCGCCGGCGTGCGCGGCGACTGGTCGGAGTACGCCGACAACGACGGCGAGCACGCGTGGCTCGTGACGCCGTACGCGACGTACCGCCTCACGGAGAGTTTCTACCTGCGCGCGGCGTATCGCTACCGCAACCTGCCCGAGGGCAAGGACGATCACGCCGCGCTGCTCGAGGTCGTGTGGGGGCTCGGCCCCCACGCGCATCGCATGAGCGACTGAGGGGAGAGAACGGAGGACGAAGATGAGACGAACGAATACATTCCTGAGCTTCCTGGGCGCGGCGGTCGCGCTCGGCGCGCTCGCGGGGACCGCCGTGCGGGCGGCGCCGCTCAAGATCGTGACGACGCTCCCCGACATGGCGGACTTCGCGCGCCGCATCGGCGGGGCCGAGGTCGATGTCCAGTCGATCGCGACGGGAGGCGTCGATCCGCATTTCTTCGTGCCGCGGCCGCGCCACGCGAGCATGCTGCACCGCGCCGAGCTGCTCATCGTGGGCGGCATGGGGATCGACTGCTGGGCGCAGGCGCTCATCGATGGCGCGCACAACCCGGACATCCGGTTCGGGGCGCGCGGGTATCTCGACCCGGCGATCGGCGTCGCGGCGCTCGAAGTGCCCGAGGGCAAGATCGACGGCTCGCACGGCGACGTCCACCCGTACGGCAATCCGCACTACTGGTTCAGCGAGAAGAACGCGCGCATCGTGATCGCCAACATGACCGGCAAGCTCTGCGCGCTCAGGCCCGAGAAGGCCGCGCTCTTCAAGGCCAACGCGGAGACCTACCGCGCGGAGATCGCGGCGGCGTTCGCGAAGTGGCGCGCGGCAATGGCGCCGTTCAAGGGAGCGAAGATCGTCCAGTTCCATCGGAGCTGGACGTATCTCGCGCGCGAATTCGGCCTGGAGATCATCGGCGACATCGAGCCCAAGCCCGGCATTCCGCCCTCGGCCCGCCATCTGAGCGACCTCATCGAGCGCTGCCGGGCGGAGGGCGCGAAGCTGCTCCTGGCCGAGCCCTACTACCCCGAGGCGCCGATCGCGACGGTGACGAGGGCGACCGGCATGGCGGCGCTGCGCGCGCCGCTGTACATCGGCGCGCGCAAGGAGACGCCCGATTTTCTGAGCAACACGGGGCGCAACGTCGAGGAGATCGCGGCGGCGCTCGGAAAGGACGGCGGTGGCACGGCTCGTCACGATTGAGCGCGCGGACATCGGCTACGGCCGCCGGACGGTGCTCGCGCAGGTGAGCCTGGCCCTGGAGGCGGGCGAGTTCTGGGGCTGCGTCGGCCCGAACGGGGCCGGCAAGACGACGCTGCTTCGCGCCGTCGCGGGACTCCTGCGCGCCGCGCGCGGCGCGATCCGGCGCCGCGAGGGCCTGGGATTCGGCTACGTGCCGCAGCGCCAGGCGCTCGACGCGCTGTTTCCGTTCAGCGCGTTCGAGGTGGTCGCGCTCGCGGCCGGCGTGCGGCACGGCGGCCGCGAGCGTCGCGAGGAGTCGCTGCGCGCGCTCGAAGCGGCGGGCGCCGCCGACCTCCGGCGCACGCTCTACCGCGATCTCTCGGGAGGGCAGAAGCAGCGCGTGCTGCTCGCGCGCGCCCTTGCCGTCCGTCCCGACATCCTGCTTCTCGATGAGCCCGTCTCCGATCTCGATCCCGCGGCGCAATGGGCGATGCTCGATCTGCTTTCCGAGATCCGCGCGCGGCGCGGCACGGCGGTGTTCCTCGTGACGCATCAGATCGATCTGGCCGTGAACTACGCCGAGAAGTTCGCGTTCGTCGGAGGCGGCGCGGTGCGCACGGGCTGCCGCGGGGATCTGTGCCGGGCGGACACGCTCAAGGAGGTGTTCGGGATCGACGCGGCCGTGACGCAGGCCGGCGGGCGATGGCATCTCGTGCCGGGGGGGCGGGCATGACCGGGTTTCTCCAGGAGCCGTTCATGCGCTGGGCCCTCGCGGGCGCGCTACTCGTCAGCATGCCGTGCGCGCTCCTCGGCGTGTTCCTGATCCTGCGCCGGATGGTCTTCGTGGCCGTGGCGGTGAGCGAGCTCGCCGCCTGCGGCATCGCTCTGGGGCTGTGGCTCGGCACGGCGCCGCCGCTCGTCGCGATCGCCGCCGCCGTGCTCGGCATGGTGCTGCTCGCGCTCGCCGGCAGGGACGGCACGGTCTCGCGCGAGAGCCTCGTCGGCGCGGTCTACGCGCTGAGCGCCGCCCTGGCGCTCGCCTTGATGGCGCTCAATCCGCTGGCGCATTCCCACGGCGTCGACCTGCTCGCGGGCGATCTTCTCTACACCCAGCCTGCGCACGCGGCGGTGCTGGCGGCGCTGGCCGCGGCGGTCGCGTGCGGGACCGTGCTGACCTTCAAGCGTCTGCTCTTCGCGTTCTTCGACCGCGACATGGCGCAGACGCTCGGCGTGCGCGTCCGCGGCCTGGAAGTGGGCTTTCTGCTTGCCGTGGCGCTCGTCGTCGGCTGCTCGCTGCGCGTCGCGGGCGTCGTGTTCGTGTTTGCGTCGCTGGTGCTGCCGCCGCTCGTCGGCCTTGCAGCGGGCAGGCGGATCGTGCCGGCCATCGTTATCGCGGTGGCCGTGGCGGGCGCCGCATCGGTTGCGGGCTTGTATCTCTCGTACCGGACGATGGAGCTGCCGGCGGGCCCGGCCATCGTGCTCGTGTACGGCGGGGCGGCGGTTGCGGTCGCCGTCGCGCTCGGCACGGCGGCGCTCATGCGCGGCATCCTGCGGCGGTTGCGCGCGCATGCGATGGGTGCGCGTGC
>JBFZCA010000597.1:0-4460 GCA_041308205.1 Planctomycetota bacterium
ACAGATTGTCTGGGCAGACAGACAAGAACGGTCTGTCAATCAACTGAGCTCCCACGGGGATGCCGCACTGGCTATGTGCCCTTCGTTGCCGACAGGAGTGAAACACGATTGCCCTACCCGACTGTCATTCTGATGCCCATCGCATTCGCCGACCTCACACCATCCACATACGTATCATTCGGCGACAGCTTCAGCTCACGCGGGAAGTCCTCCTTGTGCTCCCTCGTCGGGAAGACGACCACGCAGTAGAACTCGTCGGTGTTGATCTGGGCCCGCTTCTCCTGGTAGGCCTTGCGGCGAGCGATCACGCCTTGCAGGCCGTCGGAGGCGCCGGGGGCGTCGCTCCGGAGCGGATGGTGTATGATGGCCTTTCGAGATGAACCCTGGCACGCGGCAGAGGCGTTCGCCATGAACGATGCACATGCGCCGTCGGAAACGAACGATCGCGCGCCGCACCCGTGCGACGACACCCCGCCCGCGATCGAGGCCTTGCTCGCGGAAGGCTACCGGCGCATGAGCCCCGCCGCCAAGCTGGAGCGGGTGCGCGCGCTCAATCGCGCGCTTCACGCCCTGGCCGAGGCCGACGTGCGCCGCCGCCATCCGAACGCCGGCCGGCGCGAGGTCGAGCTGCGCATCGCATCGCGCCGGCTCGACGCCGACACGATGCGCCGTGCGTTCGGCTGGGAGACCGAACGAGAGGGGTACTGATGCAGGGAGACCCGCTCGTCGCCGCGGCCGCGGTCGCCGCAGCGCTGGAACGACTCGGCGTCAAGTACGCCATCGGAGGCTCGCTTGCCAGTTCGTTGTACGGGATTCCGCGCGCCACGCAGGATGCGGACATCATCGCGGCCCTCGCCGCCGCCCACGCGGATCCCCTCGCCGAGCGCCTCGCGGGAACGTTCCACGTCGATGCGAGCATGATTCGCGATGCAGTCCGCCGCCGCAGCTCGTTCAATGTCGTCCACCTCGCCACGATGTTCAAAGTCGATGTGTTCGTGGCCAAGGACGATGAATGGTCGTCCTTGCAGTTGTCTCGGGCGCAACGCGAGCGCATCGGCGGCGCCGGCGAGAGCGTGGAGCTCCTCTTTGCGAGCCCCGAGGATACGCTGCTGCACAAGCTCGTATGGTACCGTCTCGGCGGCGAGACTTCCGACCGGCAGTGGCGCGACGCCGTGGGCGTCGTGCGCGTGCAGGACGCCGCCCTCGACGCCGCGTACCTGGCGGCATGGGCTCCCAGGCTCGGCGTCGACGACCTGCTGGCGCGCGCCCGCGCCGACGCTCGGCGCACGTAGTGCGGCGCTTCACGGGGCCACGACGAAGGTGACGTCCTCCAGGCAGGCAGCGTCCTCGCTCGAGAAGCCCTGGACATCCCGGGCCAGGATGATCGGGCGGAGCGTCCAGGTCCCGGGAAGATCGAGCTCGATCGCCGTTGTCTCGCCCGTCAAGATCATCGTGTCCGCAACCGTCGAGTCGGGCCTCACGATTTCGACCGCAACGCCGGCGCAGTTCAGGCCGGCCAGCTCGTCGATCTCGGGGCCCCGCACCGGCACCTCGTCCCCGACCCGCGGAGCGTCGGGCACCCTGAGGATCGCGAACTCCGCCCCGGCGGTCTCGCGCAACGCCGGCAGCGGCTCGAGCAGCGCGGGCTCCGGCGCCGGCAGGCCCTTCACCACGCTCAGATCCTGCCCGACCAGCCGGACCTCGATCTCCCGCACGCTGCCGGCCGGCACGTTGTAGAACCACCAGACGGTCGTCGGGCTCTGGCGGCGACAGCCGCTCGCCTGCTCGCCGTGCAGCATCACGCTCAGGAGGGTATCGCCATCACCGTAGTACCCCGAGATCGCGACTCCGATCGCCGTCCTGCCGCCTTCCTGCGGGACGATCACGGCCTCGAAATCGAGATCCGCGGGATCCGCGTTCCCCGCGCCGGACGCGATGCTGCTGCACACCCACACGTCGTAGCAGTACCAGCCGCAGCAGTCATCCCAGTAACACTCATCGTCGTAGTAGCAGGAGGAGTGACGATGCTCGCACTCGCATCCCCCCATGAAACACACAAGAAGCCCGGCCAACGCAAGCGCCCGCATTGGAGACCTCCGCTCTCAAGCCGTGTTCGAGCCTGCGGCTTCCATGATAGCCCCGCGCGCGTGCATGGTAAAGAAGATTCCGCCTCCCTGTCACGGGGTGGGGCGCTCGATACAGCCGCGGGGACCTTGCGTGTGCCGCCTCACAGCCCCGGCGCGTTCTCCGCCGCGTAGAACTGCGCCGCCAACGCCGAGGACCATTCGTCTTTCTCGGCCTCGTCGCAGAGCAGGAAGACGAGCGGCAGGTCCTCGGGATCGAAGGCGAGGCGAAGCGCTCCCTCGACGCGCCGCGTGGTCTTCGCCTCGAAGCGGCCGCCCTTGAGGAGCCCTCCGACGAGAAGCGGCGCGCGCATCGCATCGCGGGCGCCGAGCGTCAGCCCCCGCGCCCGCCACGGGAGGATGGCCAGCGCGGCGCTCGCGCCGATATGGCGGCCGTCGAGCGCCAGCACCGCCGTGAAGCCGTCCGCACGGCACACGATGGCGCCGCCGCGCGAGAGCGTGCCGTCGCCGGCGAAGAGCGCCGCCTCCCCGCCGCGCATGTGGACGAGCACGGGCCAGGCGGCCGAGGCGGAGAGCGCGAAGCCGCCCGGCAGCTTCGCGCCGAAGGGCGCCTCCGACCGGAACGGGCAGAACACCGCAAGCTCGCCCGTGCGCGTCTTCAGGCTGAACGCGTGAACATCGGCGCGCAGGCCGTCGTACGGCAGGCGCCAGTTGCGAGCGCCCACGGCGTCGAGCGCCGCGGCAAAGTCGCGCGCGAGCGCCGGGCTCGATTCCAACGCAACCGGGCCGGGCAGCGCTGCGACGCGCCCCTTGAATGCGCGCAGCGCCTCGATCCTACCGGGCGCCGCCGGCCGCCGTATCTCGTCGCAGGCCAGATCGCCCGAGAAGACGAGCCTCCCGCCCCTCTCCACGTACGCGCACAGCGCGGCGAAGTCCGCATCGCCGAGCGCCAGCGCCGCGGGGTACACCAGGGCTTCGTACGGAAGCGGCGCGCTCCCGAGCGCGAAGTCGTCGATCACCGTGAACGGCGCCTTGAGTGCGAGCAGCGCTTCGACGGCCGCGTAGAGCGCGTCGAGGCTCATGTGCGCCTGGTTGCCGAGCCGAAGCAGCGTGGGCGACACAAGGCCGAGGCGCGGCGCGCGGTCGGCGGGCTCGATCGCGCGCACGCACAGGCTCAGGTTCCGGTGCAGGAACGCCGCGTCGCGCGGGACCGGCCGGCCGGCGCGAAGAAGCCCCCAGGGAAACACCCTGTCGTCCGCATCGCGCAGGCACCAGGTCTGAACGCGCGAGCCGCCCATGCCGAGCGTGTACGCGACCACGGCCGCGAAGAGCCGCTCCTTCTCCCCGGCCGTGCGCGCCGTGTGGTACCCCAGGTCGCCCGACTCGGGAATCCACGCGGGGTGGGTCTTGGCGCCGTATTCCCCGAGCCCCGTCCCCTTGCCAATGTACCTGAGATCGTTCGCGGCGAGGCAGCGCGGCAGGCTCTCGATGTCCTTGCCCGGAAGATCGAAGAACCCGAAGTTCGCGCAGGTGTGCTCGGCGATCGTGAGCCGCTGGTCGAGCGGCCCGAGCGGAACCTGGTAGTACTCGGACGTGATGGGCCGTTCCGTCTCGATGCCGCGTACGGCCCGAACGTGCCGGCGGCACCACGCCTCGCAGACGTCGAGCTTGAACCGCGCGAGCGCGACCGCCGCCGCGTCGTCCCAGGCGGCGCCGGCGGGCGGCGGATACTCGGCGTTCGCATCGCCGGTCGCGGCGCGCCAGCCCTCGCGCAGCCGCTCGAGATCGTCCTCCCGCCACTGGAAATCGCCGTTCAGGTACCAAATCGCGCGCGGGAGATCGCGCAGGGCCGCGACGCCCGCCTTGACGGCGGCTTCCTCGGCCTGCATGCGCGCCTCGTTCACGGCGACGTTGTGCCCGATCAGGAAGCCCGGCATGTAGATGAGGCCCTTGGCGGCGAGAAGCTCGCCCTGCGCCCGCACCTGCGCGAGCAGCCCCGGCGTCGAGTCGAAGCCGGGAGGAAGCAGGATCTCGTAGATCTGAAGCCCGAGGTCGCGGGAGGCGTCGAAGAGCCGATCCCAGCACGCGGGCCCGGCCGTGTGACGATCGAAATCGTTGCCGTAGTTGTCGGCGCCGAAGAGGAACATCGCGCGGCCGCCGAGCGTGAAGTAGTTGCGCTCGAACGCGAGCGGCGAGGATGCCGGGACCTTCGCGCCGCGCGCGTACCACGCGGTCTCGGCGCGATCGACGGTCTCCCCCTCGCTGCGAAGCTCCACGGACGCGCGACCGAGCCCCGGCGAGGCGAGGCCGCAGTCGATGTCGACCGCGGCGACAGCCCCGGGCTCGCACGCGTGCTCGACGCCGCGCTCGCCGCCC
>JBFZCA010000598.1:0-3426 GCA_041308205.1 Planctomycetota bacterium
GTCGCATGGTGCAATCCCACGGCGTTGCCGTCTCTCAATTATGCCACACGCCGGCCGCGCTGCGAACCTTGCGCCGCGTCCCGCCGCTCACTACAATGACGGCGTTGTTATCGGAGCCCGCTTCTGGACGCGAGACTGTCGCATGCCGCGCGGCCGGCGCCCGCCGGGCGCGCCCGCGCGCGGGAGGTTGCTATGGAGCTCTCGGAAGCCATCGCCGGACGCCGCAGCGTCCGCAAGTACAGGTCCGCCGCCGTGCCGCCCGAGAAGCTGGCGCGCGTGCTCGACGCCGCGCGGCGCGCTCCCACGGCCGCGAACCGCCAGCCCTGGAAGCTCTACGTGGTCCGGGACGCCGCGGTCAGGCGCGCGGTGGGCGCGGCCTACAAGAACCCCTGGTTCTACGAGGCGCCGGTCGTCCTCGTCATGTGCGCACTGTCCGGCAGCGCATGGACGCGCGCGGACGGCAAGAACTACGCCGACATCGATGCCGCCATCGCCTTCGACCACCTGACGCTCGCGGCGCACGCCGAGGGCCTCGCGACCTGCTGGATCGGCGCGTTCAATCCGCAGGCGCTGAAAGACGCGCTCAAGCTCCCCGCGGGCGAGGAGCCGCTCGCCATGACGCCGCTCGGGGAGCCCGCGGAGACGCCCAAGCCGACGCCGCGGAAACCGCTCGACGACCTCGTTGCGTACAGGTGAGGGCGCGGCCGCGTCACTGCGGCCAGAAGTCCGTCACCCACCCCGCCGCCGGGCGTTCGCACCCGAACGGATCCGGCGTCCAGTCGATGCCGGGCGCGATGCCGGGAACGGGCGGCCGCGGCCCCCTTCCGAAGAGGTAGCTCAGGAGGTAGATCGGATCGGCGATGTCGATCTTGCCATCGTCGTTGACGTCGCAGGCGTCGAGACACGGCGGCTCGGCGGGCGTCATGGAGCGCGCGTACAGCATGTACGCCGCATCGGCGATGTCCAGACACAGGTCCTGGTTGGCATCGCCGCGGATGAAGCGGGGGAATCCGCTCTCGGGCGCCTCTGCCACCGTCACAACGCCGGGCCGGAGGTCCGTGACGGGAAACGAGCGGTTGTCGGCGGCGTACGAGTTGTAGACCCACGCGCCGCCCGAGGGCAGGCCCGCGGGCTCGAAACGGAACGCGAACTCGCCGAGCGCCGCAGCGGCATCGACGTCCACCTCGAGCGCGACGACGGGCTCGGGCTCGGGCAGCGCGGGGATCGCCGCGAGGCCGGCGGGCGGCGCCGCCGTCATCAGGAGCCCGATGACGACCGTGCCGAGCCCCGCATCCGCGACGCACTCGACGAAATCCGCCTCGAACGCGATCGTGCCCTCGACCGTGACCCCGCGCACGGTGCAGGCCGGGCACTCGTACCGCAGGGCCATCGAGAATCCCTGCGCCGGCAGCGGGAACATCGCCGCGATCGGCACGCGCGCGCCGGTCGCGCCCGGCGCGATCCCCGTGTCGAGGATCTCGTACACTCCATCGCCCGCTCGCACGGCCGATCCGCAGAAAACAACGGCCGCCAGCATCAGCCGGAGCCCGCGCATGGGTTACCTCATGTCAACCTCGGGTGCCTCGTACCGACCCGAGATTCATTGTAGGCCTGCCGGACGGCCGGCGCAAGAAACTTCTCGCCGCCCCTCATCGGCCCGCGATCTTGGCCGCGCTCCCCTCGATTCCAAAGTACTCGCGCGTCAGGGTCGCGATCTCGTTGGCCACCGCCTGCCGGGCCTCGGCGACGGCGCCGGTCTCCTTGAGGCGGCGCTCGTAGACCTGGCGGATCTGGGTGCCGACGTTGATCTTCGTGATGCCTTCCTTGACCGCGTCCAGGACGCACTCGCGCTTGATCCCCGAGCCGCCGTGAAGGACGAGCGGTACGCCCGCCGCCTCCCTGAGCTTCGAGAGGTGCGCGATGTCCAGGCGCGCCTGCACCTTCTCCTTGTCCCTGTCGGCCTCGCTGATCGCGCCGTGAATGTTGCCGCACGCGACCGACAGCCAGTCGACCCCCGTCTCCTCGACGAAGCGGCGCGCGTCCTCGGGCGCCGTGAAGCCCTTGCCCGTCCGGAAGAGCTCCTCGTACGGCGGCAGCGGGCCCTCCTCGTGGCCCAGCACTGCACCCAGCTCCGCCTCGAGCGGCACGCCGGCCGCGTGCGCCATCGCCGCGGCCTCGCGCGTCGCCGCGATGTTCTCGTCCAGGCCGAGCCGCGAGCCGTCGATCATGACGCTGTCGAAGCCGAGCGCCAGGGCCTCGCCGATGAGGGCCTTCCAGTCGAAGCGCTTCCCCGCCTCGTCGATGACCGGCGCGTGGTCAAGATGCAGCCGCGCGACGCCGCGGTCGCCCGATTTCCTGAATTCCTCGCAGACGGCGCGAATGCTCTTCGCCCCGAACTTGTCGACATCGGGCCGCGCGACCTCGATCAGGCTGAAGCACCGCAGCGCCGACAGCGTCTCGATGATCGGCTTCAACATGGGAAGGTGGGCGATGTTGTACGCGGGAACGACGATCCGCGCCGCGAAGGCCCGCCGCATGATCTCGGCCAGAGACATGTCTTTCAGTGTATACATCGCATTAATCCGGGGACAGTCACCGATTTCCGCCCATGGTCCACAGCCTATTCCCGCCTCCTCTGCCGCGCGAACATCGCCCGCAGGTTCTGGAGGCACTTGTCGACGCACTCGAGCGGCGGATACGCGTAGCTCTCCTGCTCGACGATGTACCACTCGGTGGCGCCGACGGCCCGGCACAGGGCGAAGAACGCCCGCCAGTTGATGTCGCCCTCGCCCACGACCGCCTTGTCGTTGGTCTTGGAGTACTCCTTGACGTGGACGGTGACGGCGCGCCCCTCGTACTTGTAGAGGAAGGGCAGCGGGTCGGCGCCGCCGTGCAGGCAGTTGCCCGTGTCGAGCTGCATGATCACGTCCTTGCTCGTGTTCTGCATGAACGTGTCCCACGGCATCTCGCCCTCGATCGGCTTGAACTCGGCGCTGTGGTTGTGGTACCCGACCTGCATGCCGTGCGGCTTGACCTTCTCGGCGAGCACGTTGAACCGCTTGGCCGTGTCGAGCCACGCCTGGCGCGACGAAGTGCACTCGCCGGGCAGCCCCGGGACGATCAGGTACTTGTTGCCGATCGTCTTGTTGAACTCGATGGTCGCGGCCAAGTTCGCATCGCTCAGCGTATCCCAGCCCGCGTGCGTGCCGCAGCACACGATGCCGTTGTCATCGAGCATCTTCCTGACCTCGGCCGCGCTCTTCCCGTGGTAGCCGGCGAATTCGACGCCCTGGTAGCCCATTGTCGCAACCGCGGCGATGACCTTGCCGAGGTCCTTGGCGCAGTCATCGCGAACGGAGTAGAGCTGGAGGCCGATCAGCATGCCCGGCCGCCTGCCCGCGCCCCCCCGCGCGGGCAGATCGGAAG
>JBFZCA010000599.1:0-2646 GCA_041308205.1 Planctomycetota bacterium
GCCAAGCCGCACTTCGCGTTCCTGCAGATCGCCGCCGCGTTCAAGGGCGTGGGCGAACCGGTGCTCGAGGGCGTCCTCCGGCTCCTTGCGGCCGAGGGCGCGGTCGTCGAAACGCGCGGCGGGTTTGCGCTCGCCGGCCGCACGCCGACGCTCAGCGCCGAGGAGTCGCGCATCCGCATGGCCATCGCGGCCGCGCACGACGCGCACCCCTTCAACCCCGAGGCGCCGAGCGTCATCGCCGCCGCGCTGGGCGTTCCGGAGGATGCCGTGCTCGCCCAGTATCGTCTGCTCGTTGATGGCGGGGAGCACGCGCAGGTCGCGCCCGGCGTCTTCTTCCGCGCCGATGCGCTCGCCAAGGCCGAGGCGGCGATCCGCGCGCTGGTCGCGCGCCTGGGCGCGTTCGCCGTCAAGGACTTCCGCGACGAGCTGGGCACCTCGCGCAAGCACGCCGTGCCGCTGCTGGAGTACTTCGACAAGAAGCGCCTGACGGCGCGTAGGCCGGACAGCACGCGCGAGCTTGCGCCGGGAAGCCGATAGCGCACGGCGCCGAAGAACCCGAGCAGCGCCCCGAGGCGTCCCCGAACAACGAACGGGCCCACGCAACTCCTCGCCGCGTGGGCCTTTATATCTGGCTGGGGGACAGGGACTCGAACCCCGACTAGAAGATCCAGAGTCTTCCGTCCTACCGTTAGACGATCCCCCAGCGTCGTTGCCGGGTCGGCCGCGCACACGCGCCGCGTGCGCCCCTGCGATTATCGGCGGGACGCCCGCATGAGCTGATGGCCCGTGCGGCGGTCTTCGTAGTTGTATCGCATGGCTCGCTGTTTGACAAGTACCGGCCAGTGGTTGGCACCGGGGGCGCGATCAGGTACTCTGGAAGGGCCGCGAGACGCCGTCGGCCCCCGCGGTGCATTATCGGAAGCGCGGCGCGCGGTCCGATTCGTTCCAGGGAAAGCGGCGCGGAGCCGATGCATGACTACGTGAGGCATGCGCGCGATGTCGCACGGCGCGCCGTGCGAGGTCCTCGCCGCCGCGCAGGAGGAATGCGATGCTCGCTCGTACCGCCACGGTTCTTCTCCTTGCGTTCGCCGCCGGGTGCGCCGGGGATCCGGCGATCGATACGGAGACGACGGCACGCGACGCCGGGCGCGCGACGACCGGCGGCCGCGCGCCGTCGCCGTGGGTCATCGACTTCACCCCGCCGCGCGTTACGCTCCGGCAGCTTCGCGATACCGTGTCGCCCTACGGCGACTGGATCGAAGTGCCGGTCTATGGCGAGGTCTGGAAGCCCGACCCCGGCATTGTCGGCCAGGGGTGGGTCCCCTACACGCGCGGGCACTGGGTGTACACGCGCTGCGGCTGGTGCTGGATCTCGGAGTTCAAGAAGTGGGGCTGGGCGGCGTTTCACTTCGGCCGTTTCGCCTACACGCCGCTTGACGGATGGGTGTGGATCCCCGGCACGGTCTGGGCGCCCGCGCACGTGGCCTGGCGCGAGGGCCAGGAGTTCCTCGGCTGGGCCGCGGTTCCGCCCGGCTACTCCGTGAGCGAGGTCGTCATGCTCGGCGCCTCCGCGCGCATTCCGCGCGAGGGCTGGATATTCGTCGAGAAGAAGCACTTCACATCCCCCGATCTTGCGCGGTACTTGCTTGCCGACGATGCCGACCATCTGCTGCTGCGCTACACGCGCCGGATCACGAGCTGGGTGCAGATGGCCGGCTCGAGGGAGTGCTTCTTCGTGGGGCCGCACCGCGAGGCGCTCGCCGACGAGATCAGGCAGGAGATCGCCGTCTGGACATTCGCCGCGATCGCGGAGACGTTCACCCACCGCGCCCTCCCGGATGGCGCGGAGTTCTCCGAGGGCGTCTCCTTCACGGGCCGCGAGATGTCGGAAGTCAAGCCCGACACCGACTGGAGCGTCACGGTCGCAGGTCCCGGCTCGCCGCGCAAGCTGCCGCCGCGGCGCCTCTCGGCATTCTACTCGACGGGATCGAACGCTCCGATGCCGATGCAGCCCCAATCGCCGCAACAGCCGCCGCCACAGCCTCAGCCACAGCCACAGCCTCAGCCTCCGCCTCCGGCACAGCCGCAGCCGCCGCAGCCGCCCGCCAGAGGATAGCACGCGCCGGGATCACGAAGGCCGCCGCCCGCGCTCCCGCGTTCGACGATCACCCCACGAACCCGCTCAGGTGGTAGCAGCACACGGCGAGATACGGGACGCCGATCAAGAGGAAGCAGAGGCGGCCGCGCCGGATGCGAGGAAGAAGCGTGCAGAGAACACCCAGCGTCACGACGGAAATCAGCACCTTCGTCGCCACGAAGAATTGCGGCCCCATGGCGAGCAGATAGTCCATGATCGGGTTTATCTCCGTCGCCCCGCCGCGGATGTGGAGCACCGTGCAGATCGCATCCGTCACGCACAGGAAGAAGATCGCGCACGCCCATGCCGCGGTTTCGGGAAGCGCGAGATAGCCCCGCGCCGCCGCGCACGCGGAACCGGCCTCCGTGAAACGCTCGTGTCCCCGCAAGGACGCGCTGAGCGCTGTACATCCTGACTCGCGGCCCATGGCGTCAATTCAACCACGCAGCCGAAACCCAGTCAACGCATCGCTTCTAACTCAAGGTCCGTTGCGAAGATGAAAGCGCTCC
>JBFZCA010000600.1:0-3744 GCA_041308205.1 Planctomycetota bacterium
CGCAGGTGGGGCAGCCGCGACCGGCTGCTCTCGGATGCCCCGGGCCGGATCTACCTCGTGGCCCGCGCGCGGCGGCGCGAGCAGCACCCCGAGAACGACGCCGAGGACGAAGAAGCAGAAGTTGAAGACGGCCGTGCGCACCATGGCGACCTCCCATCACACGCGAGCCATGCCACTCAGACTCGCTCAAGGGACGGGCGTTGTCAAGTAATGATCGCGGGGCCGCGGCCGTTCGATTAAAACCGGATTGCGGGGTTCTCCCGCGTGACAAACTGCTTGTTCCGGCCATCTCACAGATGTAGAATTGATCCTTGCGTGTCTTCAACTGCGGGCAGGAAAGGACCTCCGGGCATGGAGCGGGCGGCGGCGGATTCGGCCGGGCGGCGGAGACTTGGCCGTACCGTCTCTGCGTGGGGCGCCTGTGTTCTCCTGCTGCTCGCCGGCATTGCCTGCGGCAGCGACCACGACATCATTGTCAATGAGATCGACTACCGGCCGGTTGCGCGCGGCGAGGGCGGGGAATTCATCGAGCTTCTGAACCGCGGCCCCGTGCACGTCGATCTCTCACTCTGGCGTCTCGAGGGGGCCGTCGAGTTGACGTTTCCCGCGGGCGCGATGCTCGGCCCGGGCGAGTTTGTGGTCGCGTGCGCGCGGCCGGACGTTCTCGGCCGAGAGGTCGAGTCGGCCCGCGTGTACGGGCCCTGGCGCGGGCAGCTCGGCGATGTGGGCGGGATCATCGCGCTCAGGCGCGGCGACGGGATGCGCGTCGCCTTCGTTCACTACAAGGACAGCGGCTTGTGGCCGGCCGGCGCCGACGGCGGCGGCGCGACGCTCGAGCTCGGCGACCCGTACGCCGAGGCCGATTTCGCGCGCTCGTGGCATGCGAGCCGCAACCTCGGCGGGACGCCGGGCGGCCCCAACAGCACGCCGCGCTCGGCGCCGCCGGACGTGTGCATCAGCGAGATCGGCAGGACGGGAGGCGAGGGTTGGGTCGAGCTTCGCGGCGCGAACGGGTACGCGTTCGATGGCCTCGCCGTCGCCGCGGGCGCCGACGTCTCGGTGCGCCAGACGGTTGCGGGGGCGCCGGCCGGCGAGTTCGCGGTCGTACCGCTCGCATTCGCGGTCGAGGCCGGCCCCGTGCATCTGCTGCTGCTCGGGCGCGACGGCACGACGCTTCTCGACAGCATGCGCGGGCAACTGCCGGGAACCGATGGGAGCGTGGGACGCCTTCCCGGCGGTGGCGAGGAGATCGTCGTATGCGCCGTGGCGACGCCCGGCGCTCCCAACGAGGCCGCGTTCGATGATTCCGTCTACATCAGCGAGATCATGTACAACCCCGCGGCGCCCGGCGATCCCCCGCGCGAGGATGTCGAGCGGGAGTACGTGGGGATCGCCAATCGCGGGCCGGCGCTCGTCGACCTCAGCGGCTGGTCGCTCGGCGGGGGCGTCGAGTTCGCCTTCCCCGAGGGCGCGCTCATCGCGCCCGGCGAGGAGATCGTCGTCGCCAAGAACGCCGCGCTGCTCGCGTCGATCTACCCGCACGTTGCGGGCGTCTTCGGCAATTTCCGCGGCCGGCTCGCCGACGGCAGCGAGACACTCGTGCTTCGCGATGCGCGTGGAATGCCCGTCGACCGCGTGACCTACGGCGATGACGGCGTCTGGCCGCAGGCGGCTGATGGGGGAGGCGCCGCCCTCGTTCTGAAAACATCCTCGCGCGTCATCGACAACGCCTACGGCGCGGCCTGGGAGGCGCTTGGCGGCGATCCGCCCGGGAATCCCGGCGTTGCCCCCGCCGGCGTCGCGATCGCGCCGCTCATCGTCGATGTCGCCCACGACCCGCCCGTGCCGTCGCCCGAGGACGCGGTGCGGATCGCGTGCAGGGTCATGAGCGTCGAGCCGGTCGCGGCGGTGCGCCTTTCGGCGGGACTCGATGGCGCGGCTCCCGCCGTCATCGCCATGGAACGGATCGCCGGCACGGATAGCGACGGGGTATGGGAGGCGCGCATCGGCCCCTTTGCGCAGGGCGCCGTGATCGTGTTCGCCGTGCGCGCCGAGACCGCGTCGGGTCGCACGACGGAGGCGCCCGGCCCGGGCAAGAGCTTCCTGTGCGCCGTCGATGGCACCGCCGCGCCGGTGCCCGGCTTTCCGGCCTGGCGGATCATCATGACCGAGGCCGCGTGGCAGGAGCTGACCGTGCTCCGGCCGCCGTGGAGCAACGAGCTTCTCGATGCGACCTTCATCGGCGACGACGGCTCGATCAGGTACAACGCCGGCGTGCGCTTCCGCGGCAGCACGTCGCGCAGCGCCGAGCACAAGAACTACCACGTGAGCCTCCAGAGCGCGGCGCCGTTCCGGGGCATGACGCGCATCGATCTGAACCGCCAGAACACGGACAGCCAGATCATCTCCATGGACCTCCTGAAGCGCGCGGGCCTGCCGTACAGCCAGGAGTGGTTCGTCAACCTCCGGCTCCACGGGGAGTGGGACGCCCGCTACCTCCGCGTCGAGATCGTGGGCGAGGAGCTCCTCGGGCGCTGCTTCGGCGAGGGCAACGAGACGGGAACGCTCTACCGGGGCTGGGAGATCGAGGCGCTCGGCAGCTCCGCCGACTTCTCGTACCTCGGGACGGATTCGAACGCCTACCGGCCGTTCTACGAGAACATCAACGGCGACTGGGCCCATGACGACTACGAGGAGATCATCCGCCTCTGCGGCGCGTTCTCCCCCGAGCTCACGCCCGATGCGGAGTTCCCGGCGCGCATCGCGGAGGTCATCGATGTGGACGAGTGGCTGCTCTTCTTCGCGGTCCAGGCCTGCCTGAGCAACAACGAGGGCAACCTGGCGAAGGACAAGGGCGACGACTACTTCGTGTACTTCAGGCCGGGCGACGGCCGGGCCGTGCTCGTCCCGTGGGATTTCGACAGCTCGTTCGCATCGAGCAGCGAGCCGCTCTTCAGGCCAACGATTCCCGCCGTGCAGCGCCTGCTTACCGATGCCGCCTTCGCGCCGCGCTACTACGAGTTTCTCGACCGGCTCGCGGACGGCGTCTTCGCGCGATCCCAGATGCGCACGCGCATGGCGCTCATCAGCGCCAACCACGATGCCGAGGAGGTCGATGCCGATGAGACCTTCATCACCGAGCGTCTCGGGTACCTCGATGCGCACGTGCCGCGCCGCATCGAGGGCGGCATCGCCGGCGCGGGCGGCCTCATGCTGATCGCGCGGGGCGACCTCTGGCGCTACTTCAAGGGCACGGCGGAGCCGAGCGGCGGCGACATGCGCTGGACGCGCCTCGGGTTCGAGGACTCGGCGTGGCCGGAGGGGCCGAGCGGATTCGGGTACGGCGACGGCGACGATGCGACCGTGCTTGCCGACATGCAGAGAAACTACTCGACGCTCTTCATCCGGAAGCGCTTCGATGTCGCCGACCCCGCGGCGATCGAGCGGCTCGTCATGCGCATCGACTACGATGACGGCTTCAGCGCGTTCCTGAACGGGCAGCCGGTCGCGCGCCGGAACGTCGCCGCGGGGATTCCGCGCGCCGTCTGGCAGGCGGAGGTCGAGCGCGAGGCCGGCGTGTCCGAGGAGATCGACATCACCGCGTTCGCCGCGCTGCTCTACCCCGGCCCGAACATCCTGGCGATCGTCGGCCTGAACGAGGAGATTGACGGCGGCGACTTCTCGCTGATCCCCGAGCTGCTCGTCCGGAGCGGCGCGCTCGCGGCGGGCGGCGCGGACGAGTAC
>JBFZCA010000601.1:0-4991 GCA_041308205.1 Planctomycetota bacterium
GCGCGAACACGCACGCGAAGGCGCAGGCCGATGGCATCCTCGGGCACCGTGACCGCGGTCGCGAGGTTGCCCCAGCCCTTCGCGCCGCGCGTGAATTCGAGCGCGAGGTGCGGCCGGCCGCCGGGCGCATCGGCCGGGTCGATGCGGAAGACGAGGCCGTCGCCGCCATCGGCGTTGACCGACCAGCCCTCCGCGCGGCTCGTGTCGCAGGCGGGAACGAGCGGGTAGGCGCCGAGCGGCGCGGCGCACAGCAGCAGGACGCACGACGACACGGCAGGGGCGGCGCACGGCATCATGGACAGCCTCCTCGCGGGTGCGCGGCGGCCCCCCGCCGGCCGGCGGCGGCGCGGTTGACACGCTCGCCCTCCGGGCG
This sequence comes from Planctomycetota bacterium, assembly GCA_041308205.1. Taxonomy (GTDB): domain Bacteria; phylum Planctomycetota; class UBA8108; order UBA8890; family UBA8898; genus UBA8898. The sequence goes on from JBFZCA010000601.1 coordinate 374, forward strand.
TACGGTGAGGACATGCCCGCGAACCTCACCCCCCAGTATCTCGAAGCCGAGCAGGTTTTCAAGGCGGCCAGGGAGCCCGAGGCCAAGCTCGCGGCCCTCGACGACATGATCCGGCTCATTCCCAAGCACAAGGGCACGGATCACATGCTCGCGGATCTCAGGCGCAAGCGCTCCGAGCTCGTCGATGAGTGCGAGAAGGCGAAGATCAAGGGCCGCAAGGGGCCGAGCTTCCGCATCGTGCCCGAGGGCGGCGGCCAGGTCGCGCTCGCCGGCGCGCCCAACGCGGGCAAGTCGAGCCTCATCAGGGCCCTGACCAACGCGGCGCCCGAGGTGGGGGACTTCCCGTTCACGACGCGCGAGCCCGTCCCCGGCATGATGGCGTACGAGGACATCGCCTTCCAGCTCATCGACACGCCGCCGATCACGGCCGATTTCATGTTCGCGTGGATGGTCGAGATCTGCAGGAACGCGGATGCCGTGCTGCTCGTCGCGGACCTGTCGACCGACGACGTCCTGGAGCAGGTCGAAGTCGTGCGCGCGCGCCTGGCCGAGAAGAAGGTCGAGCTCGTGCCCCACGCTCCGCGCCAGAGCGACGCGCCGGTCAGGCTCGTGCGGACGCTGCTCGTCGGGAACAAGGCCGATGCGCCCGACGCCCACGCGCGGCTCGACATGCTGGTCGAGTTCCTGGGCGGCGACTTCCGCAGGATCGCGGTATCGGCGCGGACGGGGCAGGGCCTCGATGCGCTGCGGGCCGAGATCTTCGATTTCCTGGAGGTGATCCGCGTCTACTCCAAGATGCCCGGCAAGAAGCCCGACATGGATGTTCCCTTCGTCCTGCCCCGCGGCAGCACGGTGATGGATCTTGCCCGCAAGGTCCACCGCGACATCGCCGAGCGCCTGAAGTTCGCGCGCCTCTGGGGCGAGGGCGCGTTCGAGGGGCAGAGCGTCAAGCGCGACCACGCGCTCCACGACGGCGACGTGGTCGAGCTCCACGAGTGAGCGGCGCCTACTTGGCCGTCGCGCGCGGCAGGGCCTCCGCCAGGGCCTCGAGCTTCGTCGTCCCCGGGAGGACGATCTTCCCCGCGCGGTCGATGAGGACGTAGTACGGCAGGCTGTTGACGTCGTACAGGAGCGCCAGCGTGTTGTGCCACTCCTTGCCCTCGGCGACGAGCGTCCAGGGAAGCTTCTCGCGCGCGAAGAACTCCTTCGGCCGCTCGATCAGGTCCTCGCACGCGACCGCGACGACCGCGAGCGCATCGGGCCCGTACTCGCCGAGCGCCGTCTTGAGCTCTTCGATGCGCCGCCAGGAGGGATACGACCACGTCGACCAGAAGAAGATGAGCTGCGCCTTGCCGCGCAAGGTCTCGCCGGACAGGGGGCTTCCGTCGACCGCCGTCACCGCGAAGGGCGGCGCCGGCGAGCCTTCCGCGAGACGCGCGGCAACGAGCTTGCGCGCGCCGTCCCGGCCGGCGCGCGTGCGCGGGAACTTCTTGACGAGCTCCTCGAGCAGCGGCACGCGCTCGGGCCCGTACCTGAAGAGGTCGGCCTTGACGAGCAGCGCCCGCGCCCTGGCCTCCTCGCCGCCGCCCGGTTTGTCGATGACGTCCTGGAGCATCGGCAGGTACTTCCCGGGGTCCTGGCCGATCGTCAGCATGTACTGGGCGACGCGCGTGCGCGTGGCGGCGTCATCGACCTTCTCCAGGCCCTCGAGAATCTGCGCCGCGGCGTTGCCGCCGCCCAGGCGCTGCCGCGCGAACGCCACCCTGAGAAGATCCTGCAGCAGGGCGTCCTGAAGGTCGTCCAGAACCTGCGCGGCCTTGTCCTGGCGCTCGATGGTGACGTACGACGCGAAGAGCGACCAGCGCACCTTGGCGCTGTAGACGCTGTCCGGATGGTTCAGGAGGAAGTCCTCGTAGAGGATGATGGCTTCCTGCTGGCGCTGGGCGAGCGTGCGCTGCCCGCCGCCGAGGTCTCCCAGACTCCGGGCGAGGACGACGAAGTCCTGGGCCAGGCGCTCCGGGTCCTCGCCCCGAACGCCGAACGACGGGAACAATGCCGCAACGCAGACGGCCACACGCAGCATGGCGCCACCTCCTCGGGATCACGCCGCCGGGCGCGACAGGCTCGGCGCGGTCGCGCAGACAGTATAGGACGGACGAATGCGGGGGGCAATGTGGTGCGGGCTTCGCCCGCACCCGGCCGCCTCGCGGAGGCTGCGGCGGCCGCAACCCTTTGAATCCCCCCCCTACCCCCCTTTCCGTGAAAGGGGGGTGAACGTCGGCTTCGCCCGCACCCGGCCGCCTCGCGGAGGCTGCGGCGCCATAAACGTGCCGTCGACTATCTTGAGCCTGCAGCCTTCGAACAATAAAAGCGCGGCGCCGGTGCCTCGGGACTCTGTGGCAAGGGTTGGGGCCCGAATGCATATCCTTTGTGTAAGGCTTTCCGACGCCGCGCTACACAAGTGCAACTTCCTGTCGCGGTGACCGACACCTCCTTTCGGATCGGTTCTCTCGGCGCGGCCTCGCGCGGCCGCTCTCGAGAACGTGTCGTCGTCACAATCGCTATAGTCATTATAGGCTTTATTCCGTGTTCGTCAAGCGCCCCCTCCGGATTTCTGAGAATTCAGGGACGGGAATTCCGAGGCGGCGGGCGCCGCGCGCTCCCGAGCGCTTGCCATCGCTCCCCGCGAGGCGGACAATACCCGCAATGCGCGCGGCCGCGGCGAGGCGCGCCGGCCGCAATCGGAGAACGCGGTATGACCTCGAACGACGGACGACACACGCTGGCCGAGGAGCGGCTGAACTTCCTGCTCCTGCTTCCGTGGATGAAGATCTTCACATGGGGGCTCTTCCTGCTGGCCGTGTACGCCCTGCGGAGCTTCTTCACGGTCATATTCCTCACCTTCATCCTCACGTACATCGCCGCCAACATCTTGCGCCGCCTCGCGCCCGCGCTCGGCACGTGGGAGTGGCTCAGGAAGGTGCTTGTCCTCGTGACGTTCGCGATCTTTTTCGGAATTTCGTACACGGGCGGCAACTTCATCATCCCGGAGATCATCCGCCAGGGCCAGCTCGTCGTGAAGACGGTCCAGGACTTCGGCCTCGACCGGGGCATTCACAAGATCATCCCCGACCTCTACGGGCGCTGGAAGTTCGCCATCTTCAAGAAGACCCGCGAATTCGAGGGCGAGTTCAAGGCGTTCACCCAGAACCAGGATGTCAAGCAGGTCACGCGCGAGGCCTTTCTCACGCAGGCCAAGGCGCTCCGGTCGGAATTCCGCAAGAAGCAGGCCGTGCGCCTCGGGCAGCAGCGCTGGGAGGCCGCCAAGAGCACGCCCGAGTACGAGGCCGCCTATCGCGCCTGGCTCGAGCGCACGGCGGCGGAGGACCTGTACCTGCCCGATGACAAGCGGGCCAGGCTGGATGCGGCCAAGGAAGCCGCGCTCATCGGCGTGATGGGCCAGAGCGCGTTCGATCTTCTGAAGCGCAGCTACGGCGCGAACTACCCGACCTACCTCCAGAGCCAGATCGTCAAGGAGCTGCTCGCGGGGCTCGAGCGCGACCGCCTGGAGGCCTACGCCCGCACGTTCCAGGAGCGGTTCACCGAGGACGAGGGCGAGAAGGCCGCCGCCGCGGCCGAGCAGACGCCGGAGTGGGAACGGGGCTTCCGCGAGCACTACGAGGCGCACCGCAAGAGCCATCCGCAGGACGCGGCCTACGAGTACGAAAAGTTCGTGACGCTCGAGGCCGCGCTCGACGACCGGAGTTTCTCGGCGCTGCTCGGCGAGGAGCAGGCGCGCGCCGGCGCGCGCGCCCTCGCCCAGAAGTTCGAGGCCCAGAAAATCAACCAGTTCTCCGAGGACGCCAGCCGCAAGCTCAACGAGGCGGGCATCTTCAACTACGTCAACGAGGCGGCCGGCCAGGTCCTGAGCCGCCTCCTGGCGTGGCTCAGGCAGGGCATCGCGTCGCTCGTGTCGTTCACGTTCGACGTGATCCTCTCCGTGTTCCTGAGCCTCATCATCATGTGGGACCTGCCGCGTCTCGCGCGCGGCGTCACGTGCCTCGGCCGGAGCCGGCTGCACCGCCTGTACGACGAGCTCGCGCCCGGCCTGGCGAGCTTCGGGCTGCTGCTCGGGCAGTCCTTCGTCGCGCGCGCCCTGATCGCGCTCGTCAACACGGCGCTCATCCTCGGCACGCTCGTCATCATGGGCGTCGAGCAGCGCACGTTCCTCTGCACCATGGTCTTCATCTGCAGCTTCATCCCGATCGTCGGCGTCGTGCTCTCGGGCGTCCCGATCGCGCTCGTCGCCTTGCAGGTGGGCGGGCCCGTGCTGGCGCTCAAGCTCATCGCGGCGCTCACGATCATCACGATCGTCGAGAGCCTGCTCCTCGATCCGAAGATCATGGGCGATGTGCTCAACCTCCACACGTTGCTCGTCCTCATCGTGCTCACCGTGGGCGGCTACTACTTCGGCGTGTGGGGACTGCTCCTGGGCGTCCCGATCGCGGTCTTCGTCATCCGCGACGTGATCCTCAAGGAGAAGCCGGGCCGGCCGGCGCCGGCCGCGACCGGGCCGCCGGCCCGAGGCGCGGCGTAGCGCGCGTGCGCTTGCGCGGCC
>JBFZCA010000602.1:0-4772 GCA_041308205.1 Planctomycetota bacterium
GCCCCGGCGTCCGCGGGCTCGCCGGCCGGCCCCCGGCAGCCTGCCGCCGCGATCATCACGCACGCATAAAAAAGCGCCGGGCTTCGCACGGGCTTTCTCCGCCGCCTGGGCCGTCCGGAACACGAGCCGCGAGCCCTATTATCGTCGCTCGCACCCGCGCGCGCAACGCATCGCCCCCTGCTTGCGCGCGCACGCGGAGGCCGCGTACAATGCACGCACATGTGGCCGTCTGAAGAAAGGAGCAACCCCATGCAACGTTCGATGATCGCGCGCGCGGTGTCCTTCGTCGTGGCCGCCGCGGCGGCCGCCGGCGCCGCCGACGCCGTCCGCACGCTTTCCGTCGCCGAGTACCGCGACAAGATGAAGGCCGGCTGGATCGGCCAGATGGCCGGGGTCGGCTGGGGCGGCCCGACCGAATTCAAGTGGAAGGGGAAGATCATACCGGCGGACGCCATGCCGGCCTGGAAGCCGGAGAGCATCAACCAGTTCAACCAGGACGACATCTACGTGGAGATGACGTTCGTGCGCTCCATGGACCTCTACGGCCTAGATGTCCCGATCCGCCAGGCGGGGATCGACTTCGCCAACAGCGGCTACCCGCTGTGGCACGCCAACAACGCCGGCCGCCAGAACCTCAGGAACGGCATCGCCCCGCCCGACTCGGGCCACCCGAAGTTCAACACGCACGCCGATGACATCGACTACCAGATCGAGGCCGATTTCTCGGGCCTCATCGCGCCGGGGCTGCCGAACACCGCGATCGCGCTGGGCGAGAAGTTCGGCCGGCTCATGAACTACGGCGACGGCGTCTACGGCGGGCAGTTCGTCGGCGGCATGTACGCCGAGGCGTTCTTCGAGCAGGACCCGCTGAAGATCGTCCAGGCCGGCCTGGCCTGCGTGCCCGCCGGGAGCATGTTCGCCGAGACGATCCGCGATGTCTGCGCCTGGTGGAAGGCCTATCCCGACGACTGGCAGAAGACCTGGAATCTGGTCGAGAAGAAGTACCAGCTCGACAAGAACCACCGCCGGTTCTCCTGCTCGGGCCCCGAGGCCGACTTCAACATCGACGCCAAGATCAACGCGGCGTACATCGTGATCGGGCTCCTGTACGGCAACCGCGATCCGGACGCCACGATCGTCATCACCTGCCGCTGCGGCCAGGATTCGGACTGCAACCCTTCGAATTCGGGCGGCGTCCTCTTCACCAGCATGGGCTTCTCGAAGCTCCCGGCGCGCTTCTCCTCCGCTCTCAACGAGGAAGGCGTCTTCAGCCACACCGCCTACAACGTCCCGAAGCTCCTCGCGGCCTGCGAGAAGCTCGCGCGGCAGGCGGTCGTCGAGGCCGGCGGGAAGATCGTCGTCGAGAACGGCGAGGAGCGCTTCGTGATCCCGGCCGCGGCGCCCGCGCCGACCGCGCTCGAGCAGTGCTGGGCGCCCGGCCCCATCGCGAACAGCCGATTCACCGCCGAGGAGATGCAGAAGATCACCGTCACGTCCGACATCGCGCGCGCGCTGAAGACCTTCGCGCCGGGCTGGAAGATCGCCGGCTGCGGCGACGACATGGATCCGGGGCTGCGCCCCGAGCTCCGCGGCCGGAAGAACGTCCTCGTCACGCACCCCCAGAGCATCTCCGTCGCGTGCACGCTCTCGCACGAGGCCCGGATCCCCGCCGGCAAGAAGACGACGCTCGCGCTCCAGGTCGGCCATCACGAGCAGGGCGACTGGCAGCTCGTCGTCAAGGCGGACGGCGACGAGCTCTTCAAGGGCACGATCGGCAAGGACACGGCGAAGGACGGGTGGCGCGCGGTCTCGGTCGACCTCTCGGCGTACGCCGGGAAGACGGCGCGCCTGGAGCTCGTCAACCCGGCGAGCGACTGGTCCTCCGAGGCCGCCTACTGGGCGTCGATCGCGATCGTGAGCGAGTGACGCGCGCGGCGCGAGACCGCGTCCTCGTTTGCATCACGACGAGGAGGAAGCCTCATGGCGTTCACCGGCAGGCCGTCTCGGCGCGCGCTCATCCTTCTGGCCGCGGGCGGAGGCCTATGCATCTGGGCGGCGTCCTGGATCGGCCCGCTCGCCTTCTACTACACCTTCCAGAAGCGCTTCGACGATGAGAGTCTCTACGTCCGCGGCGGGATCGTGGGCGCCTATCCCGCGGCCGCGGCGGCGGAGGCCGAGTCGGCGTGCGACTGCGTGGTGAAGGACGGGACCCCTATCCCGGTCCCGGCGGGCGCGCGCTGCGAGATTCTCCGGAAGGACGACATGTTCGTCGCGATGCTCCCCGAGGGCTCTATCGCGTACCAGCGCATGCCCGCGGATTTCGTCCGCGAACTGTACCTGGAAGAGCTGGGGCAGACGGGCGCCGCGCCGGATGCCGGCGTCGACGAGCGCGGCATTCTCAAGGACATCATCAGAACGACGCCGGCCCAGTTTCGCATGCGCTGGCCGCTTGCGGCGCGAAACGCCTATGCCGCGCGCATCCTCGCCAAGCTGCGTCTCTGGGAGGACAAGCCCGTCCGCCGCGTCAGCGAGCACGAGGGGCCCGACGGCGCGGCCGTGCTCGTCGAGTACGCCGACGGCTCGGCCAAGGCGATCACCCTGGCGAAGAATGCGGCGCTCATCATCTGCCTGCCGCCCGGCTCGCCCGCCGAATGGAAATCCTCCGCGCGTCAATGGCTATCTGGGGACAGTCACCGATTTTAATCCGGGGACAGTCACCGATTTCTCACCCTGCGGGGGCGAGATCCACGGCGGCGCGCTCCCCTCGTAGCGTTTTCCCCGCCGACTCACTACAATACCGTGCATGGAGACGAAATCCTGGAGCGAGGAGTCCGAATGGGCGCTCTTGACGCCCCGGCAGCGCTTCGCGGCGACGTTGCGGCTCTGGGATTTTTTCCTTGCGTGCGGCGGTTCCCTTGACCCAGAACCCGATTCTCAGAGTCCTTTCGACTTTCCGGAAATGTGGGGTCAGGTCGCTCCTCATGGGAGGACAGGCGTGCATCCTGTACGGCGCGGCTGAGTTCAGCCGCGACACGGATTTCGCGGTCCTCCATTCCGACGAGAATCTCGAGAGGCTGAAGGCGGCGCTCCGCGAGCTTGCGGCGCGCCAGGTGTTCTTCCCACCCCTGGAGGCCGCATACCTCGCCCGGGGCCACGCGTGTCATTTCCGCTGCGGCCACCCCGACGCCGACGGATTCCGCGTGGATGTCATGTCGGTCCTCCGGGGCTGCGATCCTTTCGATGCGCTCTGGTCGAGGCGCATGCTGATCGACCTTCCGGACGCGCCCGAAGTCGCCGTCCTGTCGCTCGCCGATCTGGTCCTGGCCAAGAAGACGCAGCGAGACAAGGACTGGCCCATGATCCGGCGTCTGGTCGAGGCCGACTACGAGCGGCGCAAGTCGAATCCGAACGAGGAGGCCCTGGGATTCTGGCTTCGCGAGAGCCGCACGCCCGCGCATCTGATCGGAATAGCGGCCGCCGCCGAGACCGCGTTCGATCACGAGGCCGGCGGGCGCCCGCTCCTCGAGCACGCGCGGGCGGGCGACCGCGATGCGCTGGAACGGGCGCTTCTCGAGGAACAGGAGAAGGAGCGCAAGAGAGACAGGGAGTACTGGGCGCCGCTTCGGGCGGAGCTCGAGTCCTTGCGGCGCACGCGCTGAGGCGGAATCCGGGGACAGTCACTGATTTGTCACCCCGGGCACGGGGATTTGCCACCCGTCATGCTGACAAATCACTGACTGTCCCCGGATTTCGCCCGCAGCCTGCGCAGGATATCCCAGAAGGCCCCGCGTTCGCCCCGCGCGATCGCCCCGGCGAGGACGTCGTTCATGTTGTAGTTGTAGTCGAGCGACGGGTCGCCGGCCGCGGGCTGGAAGAAGCGCACATCGCGGTCGATAATCCGCGCGACGAGTGCGCCCGGCTCCGCGCCGAGCTTCCGATCGACGTAGAAGACCGGCCGGAAGAAGCTCTCGTTCTCTGCCACGGCGCCGCGCAGATCGGGGTTGGCCGCGATCGGCCCTGCCGACCGGACGAGCTTCGCCAGGCGCGTTCCCGGATAGACTCGAACGCCGACGGCCGCGCCGGCGCAGTCCGGCGCGGCGCGCTTGACGAACTCGATGCTCTCCCTCGCCGACGACTCGTCCTCTCCGGGGCCGCCGATCAGGAGGTCGAGCATGACCGCAATGCCGGCGGCGCGGCAGGCCGCGACGGCGGCGCCCACGTCCTCCTTGCGGTACGCACGGCCGAGCGCGGCGAGCATGCGGTCGCAGGCGCTGTCGGCGCCGAAGTTGATCCCGGCGCATCCGGCCGCGCGCATCGCCTGCGCGAGCGGTTTGGTGAACGGCTGAATCGCGGCGTAGCAGTACCACCTGACGCGGCGGCCGAGGCCGCGCCGCGCGAGCTCCTCGGCGGTCGCCAGCGCATGCGACATCGGAAGGTTGAACTCGGCATCGCACAGGTGCAGAACGTCGACGCCCTGGCGGGCGAGCGCCTCGAACTCGCCGGCGATCTCGGCGGGCGGCCGGCAGCGCGCCCGCGTCCCCTTGGCGAGCGGATCGGCGCAGTAGATGCACGAGGCCGGGCAGCCGCGCTTCGTCTCCACGTTCCCCATCGCGCCCTCGCGCAGGTAGCGGGCGTTGTCGATCCATGCGCGCGCGGGCGAGACCGAGAGCGCATCGGCGACCTCGGCAGGATTCACGATCACTCCTCCGGCCGCATCCCGGAAGACCAGGCCCGGGATCGTCCGAGGGTCCTCGCCCCGCGCGAGCTTCCCG
>JBFZCA010000603.1:0-4629 GCA_041308205.1 Planctomycetota bacterium
GGCGCCACAGCACCGCGCGTGCGGCCGCATCCACGAGGCACAGCTCCCTGCCGTAGATGGCGAGGGCCTGGTCGGGCCCCGCGGACACCGGCGGGGCCGAGATCCGCAGGTCGGCGGTCTCGGAGGCCAGCGCGGCGGCGATGCGCCCGGTGCCGGCGTCGATGATCCACACGCCGCCCCCGAACGCGGCGAAGGCGACGAGCGCGTTGCCGCAGGAACACAGCGGCGCGCGCGCGCGGGAGGGCAGCGCGCATTCCCAGACCTGCGCGCCCGAGGCGTCGAAGGCGCGCAGGGTCGTGCCCGCCAGCGCCACGAACGTGCGCGGGCCGAAATGGACGTGCTGGAGGAAGCTCTCGGGCGCGCTCCCGTCCGCGATGGTCAGGCGGAAGCGCTCGGGCTCGCCCCGGTCGAACGGAACGCCGCGGATCTCGCGGGCGCCGGCGATGACGAGCGTGCGCTCCGGCGCCTCCCCGACGATGGCGGCATCGAGCGTGCGCTCCGGCGTCTCGACGGCGTATCTGAGCGTGCCGCGCGTCTTGTCGTAGACGCGCAGGGACTCCTCGCCGAGGATGCACAGCGCATCGGAGTACCGATCGGCGGGCAGCAGCTTGACCGCGCCGGGACGGTCGAGGAGATCGCGCCGCGTGGACCACTGGAGCTTGAGCGGCAGGCGCAGCGATGCCTCATCGTCGGGGTCCGTCGCCGGCGGGCACGCGGCGGTTCGTTCGCGCGCCCACCGGGCGGCGTTGACGCGCGTGCCGCCGGGCGTCGTGATCGTGACGTCGCCGGGATACGCGCCGAGGGCGGCGTACGTGGCGCGCGCCTTCGCGGCGTGGCCGCCGGTCTCGAAGATCCGGCCCAGCAGCGCGAGCGCGTCGGGCCCGAACCTGCCATCGGGGTACGCGCGGAGGTAGTCCGTCAGGATGTCGATCGCCGCGGGGGAGTTCTGGTTGGCGAGGTACAGCTCCGCCGCGCTGAGATGCGCCTGCTCGCCCGCGGTGGTCAGCGGCCAGGCGCGGCACACGGCGAGCAGCGCCTGGGAGTGCCGCGCCTTCCGGGCGCTCTGCAGGCGCACGTCCGCGGCGGCGTTGAACTCGGAGAGCAGGACGCCGCGATCCTCGCGGCCGGCGACGATGGCGGCGATGCGAGCGGTGAGATAGGGAACGGCATCGGCGTGCAGATCCCACGCGACGGGCAGCGCGAGGTCGCCGGCACGACCGAGCGCCGCATAGTAGGCGCGAAGCGCCTGCACCGCATCTCCGGCCAGCTCGTGCAGCTCGCCTTCCTTGAGAAGCGCGGACACGGCCTCGAGGTCGGTGGCGGCGATGTCGGCGCGGGCGCGGCAGAGCTGCGCCTTGATGGCGGCGGGAATGTCCATGGCGACCCATGCCTCGATGAGCCGGCAGACGTGCGAGCGCTCGCCGAGCTCCTCGGGCGTGCTGAAGGGCGCCGCGAGGGTGGGGAAGGACGCGAGCTCCGCGATGGCCGTCGTGAAGTCGCGGGTCTTGAGCGCCAGGCGCGCGCGCCTGAGGCGCCTGACGTCGTTCTCGGCGCTCATCGTGTCGATCTCGGCGGCATCCTCGTTGATGTCGCGATAGATGTCGATTCCCTCGGAATGCGCGACCACCATGCCCCACGGGGCCGACGCTATGTTGCCGCCGCCGGGGTGCGCATCCCAGAGGTGGGTCGACAGCGCCTGGCCGTCATCCATGGAGAAGAAGACCAGCCGGTCGCGGCAGGGCAGGGCGAGGAGGTTGTTGACGATCTGTCCGCGTCCCGCCGAGGGCGCGGGAAGGGGAATCCGGAACAGCGTGGTGCCCGCCGCGCCGGCGGCGAGATCGATGGCCCTGATCGAGTTTCCGATGACGAAGAGACGGTCCCTGAGCGGGCCGAGGAAGTACTCGCCGTCGTCGCGCGCGACCCTGAACAGCATGCCGCCGTCGCGCACATCGAAGCCGAGGAGGTCGCTCGCGTCCTGGGGCGCGGCGAGGAGCATGGAGCCCCACACGACGGGCGGCGCGAGCAGCCAGCGGGAATTGCCGCGGATGGCATACTCGCCGCCGAGGAGGTCGAGCCGCGTGTACGTCCTGAGGAACGCGATGGCGCCCCCTTCCGCATCGATCGCCGCGAGAAAACCGAGATTCGGGCAGAAGTACAGCCTGTCGCCGTGGGCTGCGAGCGGCAGGGGCGATGTCCCCAGGCCGAGGATGTCGGCTCCCTCCACGGCGCCGACCTTCGTGGACCACAGCAGGGCGCCGTCATCGGACGCGAACGCGGCGACATGGGCCGAGGTCTGCTGCAGCGAAGGCACGGTGATTCCCACGAACACCTTGCCCCCGGCGCACAGGGGCGGCGTCATGTGGATCGCGGGAGGCGCCGCCGGCGCCGCGGCCGACCATGAGAGCGTCCGTTCGGCGTTCATCGAGGCGAAAACCGCCCACGCCGGAGCGCCGTCCTCGCGGGCGAACGCGGCAAGGACGCCGCCGCGCGAGACATAGACGCGGCTGCCGTCGACGGCGGGAACGAGCAGCGTGTTGCGGAGCTCGCCCGCGGGCCCCGGGCACGGGCGCACCCAGAGCGGAGTCGGAGAGTCGCGCGACGCGACGAGCACGGCCTCGCCGTTGAACGCGAAGATCCGCGTTCCCACGACCGCGGGGAACGACGCGTTGATCGCGCCCGTGTAGGCGGCCACACGGTGCGCGAAGGCGTGACGGCCGCTCAACGAGCCGGGCAGGACCGGCGCGCCGATGGCGACCCACGGCGCGTACTTCTGGGTCCCGTGGCGCGCGGCGGCTTCCTCCCCGAGGATGCGTTCGCGAATGCGGTCTATCTCCGGGTCCGACGAGGGCGCGGGCGGGGGGCTGTCGGGCCGCAGGAAGTGCTCGGTGACGGCGTGCAGGCGCGATGCCGCGGCCGGCACGCCGGCGCGTCCCAGCAGCAGGGCGCAGCGCTCGGCGTCCGCGAAGCGCCCCTCCTCGAGGCAACGGAGCGCCAGCGGCAGCGCGAACGCGGCGCGGATCTGGGAATCCGGGAGGGCCTCGCAGACGCGCATGACGAGCGGCGCGTCGGCGCGGGCGAGCTGATCCTCGATTTTCCGGCGGAGCTCCGCGCGCAGATCGTCGGGAAGGTGCGGCCAGACCGCGCCCACAATGGCCCACGGCGAGGACGCGTGGGTGGGGGCGCGCGCCACGGGGCCGGCGAGCGGATCGGCCGACAGCGCGGCGAGAAGCTCGCCGAGACGGTCGCGCGCCGTCGCGAAGTTCTTGAGCGCGACCAGGTCCTCGATCTCCTCGGCGAGGGTCTGGAGGCCGTCGTCGACGGGGAAGAAGACGCGGGCCTTTTGCTGGCCTTGAAGCCACGACGTCGCGCCTACGAGCGCGACCGCGATGATGCAGCGCCGTGCACGCATGCCTTCTCCCCCGGAGCCCATGGCGCCTATCGCACGAACCGCCGGAACGGCGGCGCCGGGCAAGAACCCGGCCGCGGCCGGAGGAGGCATGCGGCAGGCCGACTGCCGGCCGAATCGGAGCGACCCCGGCCGGCCCGAGACCCGGATTATAACGGCAGCCGGAAACGAGAGCAACGAATTGCGCGCGTCGAGTCAGCGCGCGGCGGCAATCGCCGCCGGCACGCACACACGCGGCGCTTCGGGCGGCGGCAGCGTCATGAGATGGCACGCGAGGGCGGGAAGCAGCGCGAGAAGCGGGACGATCTCATGAGAGTCGGTTTCGCCCAGACCGCCGATGGCGAATGCGCCCAGAAGGCGCGTGCCGCACAGGAGCGGGAAAACGCCGACCGCGGGCGGAAAAGGCAGCGTCGAGATGTCGGCGCCGCAGGCCTGGCAGGCGTCCTCGGTGATCGGGAAGCGCAGGCCGTCGCGCACGTTGATCTGGACGAACGCATCGCCGTCGGCGCGGAAGAGCGCATGCGGGGAGGGCCGATGCAGGGCCTGCACCGCCGCGTCCAGCGTTCGGACGAGCTCCTCGACGTTCTCGGCGCGCAGGATCGCGCGGCTGAACTGGCAGAGCTCGTTGAGGCGGCGCTCGAGCTGCTGCAGGCGCCCGTTCGCCGCCGCGAGGCCCGTCTTGAGGGTGTAGCGTTCGGCCGCGTTCTGCACGCTGCGAAGGAGCTTCTCCCGCAGATTGAGGATCGGCTTGCGCAGCAGCTCGAACGCGCCCTGGCGAAGCGCCTCCTCGCCGATCTCATGGCCGCTCGCGCTCGTCGCGACGAGAATCTCGGCGGCGACGCGCTGCTCGCGGAGGCGGCGGATGAAGTGGGGGCCGTTGGCGCCGGGGATGAGGATGTCCAGGATGATGACGTCGAACTCCTCGGCCTGCAGGCGCTGGAGACCGCCTTCCACGGAGGAGGCGATCCTCACCGCGTAGCCCTCGCTTTCAAGACACAGGCGCATCGTCTCGCAGAGCACGTCCTCGTCGTCGATGATCAGTATTCTTGCGCGTGTCATGGCTCCTACCGGTAGTACTCCTCCTGGATATGGTCGACCATCGCGGCGATGTCGTTGATGGGCGCCCTGTCATCGTCCGGCGTCTCCCGCGGCGTCTCCCGCGGCGGCGCGGCCGGCGGCGGGGGCGCGGGGGCATCGGGATGCACGGCGGAGGCGGGCGGCGG
>JBFZCA010000604.1:0-7894 GCA_041308205.1 Planctomycetota bacterium
GGCCGCCTCCCGGCGCGCACCGGCGCCGGCGCTGCACATCGCGCTTCCGCCCGCCGCCCCGGACTACGGCCGCGCGGCGGCCGACCTCGCGAAGAGCGGGGCGCGCGCGATCGTGCTCTTTGCGGGCGCCCGCGATGCCGCGCGAATTGTCAAGGCGCTGCGCGCGGCAGGGTTCGAGGGCGACATCGCGGGCGGGGCGCCGCTCGGGCGCCGGCCGTTCCTGGACGAGGCCGGCGCGGCCGCCGAGGGAGTCGTCTTCCCGCTGCTCTTCGACCCCGCGGCCCCGTGCGCTGCGGCGTTTGTGCGCGCGTACGAGGCGCGCTGGGGATTGCCCCCGGACTACCTGGCGGCGCACGCCTGCGACGCGGTGCGCCTGACAATCGATGCGGCCGCCCGCGCGGGCCCGAACCGCGCGCGCCTGCGCGACGCGCTCGCCGCGATCGGGACCTGGCAGGGCGCCGCCGGCCCGGTCGCGTGGGATGCGACGGGGAGGAACACGCGGCCCGTGGCGCTGGGGGTGTGGCGGAACGGGCGGGCGGCGAGGCGGTCGAGGTCCATGCCGAGGACGGGTGGGCCGTGGTGAGCCTCGGCGGCGATGCGACCGTGGAGATCGAGCTCGAAGCGGCGCGGCCGTGACAATGGGTCAGTGAATGAGCGCCGTTTCAGCTTGCGTGCGGCGGCGCCCCTCGCCGTCTCGCCGCCGCACTTCCGCGACCGCCCGGTACGCGATATCTTCGATACAATAGAGGAGCTGGTTCTCTCCGCGCGAGGTTCGTTCGGCGCGGGGCGGGCGGCGTACAGGAGAACCACGATGAGCATGACCGAGAGGGTCGCGCGCCTCAGGCGGCAGAGCATCGATGCCGTTCCGGCGCTGTCCCCGGAGCGCGCCCTGTTGATGACCGAGTTCTACGCGGGCGTGCAGGGCTCCCCGCCGGCGCCCGTCCTGCGGGCGCGTGCCTTCAAGCACCTCATGGAGCGCAAGACGATCTGCATCAACGACGGCGAGCTGATCGTGGGGGAGCGCGGTCCGGGGCCGAAGCAGACGCCGACCTATCCCGAGCTCTGCTGCCACAGCCTGGAAGACCTCGAGAAGCTCGACACGCGCGAGAAGATTCCCTTCCGGGTGAGCGCGGAGACGCGCGCCGTCTTCAGGGACCGGATCATCCCGTTCTGGAAGGGCAGGTCGATGCGCGACCTGATCTTCGCCCGGATGTCGGACGCGTGGAAGGCCGCCTACGAGTGCGGCATGTTCACCGAGTTCATGGAGCAGCGCGCCCCCGGCCACACGGTGCTCGACGACAAGATCTACCGGAAGGGCATGCGCGGGTTCAAGGAGGACATCGCGGCGAGCCTGGCCGCCATCGATGCGCGCGGCGACCCCGCCGCCGGGGAGAAGCGCGAGGAGCTGAAGGCCATGGACATCTGCGCGGACGCGCTCGTCGCATTCGCGCGCCGGCACGCCGAGAAGGCCCGCGAGCTCGCGGCCGCCGAGCCCGACGCCGCGCGAAAGCGCGAGCTCGCCGAGATCGCGGCCGTCTGCGAGCACGTGCCCGCGAACGCGCCCCGCACGTTCCGCGAGGCGCTGCAGCACTACTGGTTCGTCCACCTCGGCGTCATCACCGAGCTCAACCCGTGGGACTCGTTCAACCCGGGGCGGCTCGACCAGCACCTCCTGCCCTTCCACGCGAAGGGCATCGAGGAGGGCAC
The DNA here is from genome assembly GCA_041308205.1 of Planctomycetota bacterium. Lineage (GTDB taxonomy): Bacteria > Planctomycetota > UBA8108 > UBA8890 > UBA8898 > UBA8898. The sequence goes on from JBFZCA010000604.1 coordinate 1,708, forward strand.
GCTGACCGAGGACGCGGCCCGCGAGCTCCTCCAGTGCTTCTGGATCAAGTTCAACAACCAGCCCGCGCCGCCCAAGGTCGGCATCACCGCGGCCGAGAGCGGCACGTACACCGACTTCGCGCTCATCAACACGGGCGGGCTCACGCCCGGCGGCGATGACGGCGTCAACGACCTCACGTACCTGATCCTCGACGTGATCGAGGAGATGCGGCTCCTGCAGCCGAGCTCCTGCCTGCAGCTCAGCAAGAAGAACCCCGACCGCTACCTCAAGCGCGCGGCGAAGATCATCAAGACCGGCTTCGGCCAGCCCTCGATCTTCAACTCCGATGTCGTCATCCAGGAGATGCTCAGGCAGGGCAAGTCGCTCGCGGACGCGCGCTGCGGGGGGACGAGCGGCTGCGTGGAGACGGGCGCGTTCGGCAAGGAGAACTACAACCTCACCGGCTACTTCAACATTCCCAAGGTGCTGGAGGTTACTCTGCACGACGGCGTCGACCCGCGCACGGGCCGCGCGATCGGCCCGGCGACCGGCGACCCCGAGACGTTCGCGACGTTCGACGACCTGTACGCGGCGTTCGAGCGGCAGCTCGCGCACTTCGTCGACATCAAGCACGAGGGCAACAGCGTCATCGAGCGGCTCTTCGCGGCCCGCCTGCCGGCGCCGTTCCTGTCGCTGCTCATCGACGACTGCATCGCCGCGGGCAAGGACTACCACGACGGCGGCGCGAGGTACAACACGTCCTACATGATGGGCGTGGGCCTCGGCTCGGTGACCGACGCGCTCGCGGCGCTCGAGCACCACGTGTTCGGGGAGCGCTCGTGCACCATGGGCGAGCTTCTCGGCGCGATGCATGCGGACTTCGCCGGTCGCGAGCGCCTGCACGGGCGGCTCCTCAACCGGACGCCCAAGTACGGCAACGACGACGACCGCGCGGACGCGATCATGCGCCGCGTGTTCGAGACGTACTTCCGCACGATCGACGGCCGCAAGAACACGCGCGGCGGCACGTACCACATCGACCTCCTCCCGACGACCTGCCACGTGTACTTCGGGTCGGTCATGGGAGCGATGCCGGACGGCAGGAAGGCGGGGGAGCCGCTCTCCGAGGGCATATCGCCGGTCCAGGGCGCCGACCGGCACGGGCCGACCGCAGTCCTGAAGTCGGCGGCGAAGCTCGATCACGTGCGCACGGGCGGAACGCTGCTGAACCAGAAGCTCGCGCCGAAGCTCATGGACACGGACCAGGGCCTGGACCGCTTCGTCCAGCTCGTGCGCTCGTACTTTCGCATGGACGGCCACCACATCCAGTTCAACGTGGTCGATGCGGCGACGCTGCGGGCCGCGCAGAAGGAGCCGGCGAAGCACCGCGACCTCATCGTGCGCGTCGCGGGCTACAGCGACTACTTCTGCGATCTGAGCCGGGCGCTGCAGGAGGAGATCATCGCGCGCACGGAGCACCAGAGCTGCTGAGATCGGGCGCGCGGCGCGGGGGCGCTACGGCCGGCCCGCGCGCTCGGCCAGGAGTTTCTCGGCCGTCCGCCAGCGGCGGTGGCACCACAGCCAATCCTCCGGGCGCGCGAAGATCCGCGCGTCCAGGAGCTTCATGAGCCGCGTGAGATCGGCGGCGATCTGCGCGTCGCCGGGCTCGCCGGGAGGCAGGCGGATCGGCTCGAGGATGTCGAGCTCGTACCTGGCGGGCGCGACGCGGCGGACGAAGGCGGGAATGATCGGCAGGTCGAGGCGCCGCGCGAGCCGCACCGGGCCCGGGAACGCCGTCGCGGGGCGGCCGAGCGCCTCGACGAGCACGCCCGTGCGCGCGTTCTGGTCCAGCGAGAACCACGTGATGCCGCCCGACGACAGATGGCGCACGAGCGCCAGCGCGCTGCGCCCCTGGTCGAACGTGCGGACGCCGGACTCGGCGCGCAGATCCGTGATGACCTGCTCGGCCGGCCGGATCGCAAGCGGCCGCACCAGCACCGCGATCTTGTAGCCGAGCCGGCCCAGGTAGCCGATCATGACCATGAAGTTGCTCACGTGCCCGCTCACGATGATCGCGCCCTTGCCGCCCGCGGTCTCCCGCTCGAGGATCTCCTTGCCGCGCACGGCGCAGACGCGATGCCCCAGCCGCGTGGGCATCTGCGCCGCCGTCAGGAGCACGAGGGCGTCCTCGAAGAGCCGCACGAACGAGCGGCAGGCGATGCGGCGCCTGCGCGCCGGCGGGAGGCTTCCCCCGTAGACCTTGTCGAGGTTGGCGTAGGCGATGGCGCGCCGGCTCGCGGCGAACGGCCAGAGGCAGCGCCCGATCCAGGCCCCGAGCCGCTGCGAGCAGCTCGGCGGGACCGCGCCCATGAAGCGCGCGGTCCACGTGAGCACGCGGTACAGGATCCTCTCCCCGAGCGTCCAGGCGTCGGAATTGCGCGGCACCACGCACCTCGCCGTTCACGCCGTCGCGCGCGGCGCCGCCACGCGCAGGACGAGCTTCTCGAGGACCAGCTCGGGATCGGCGTTGCCGCGCCTGCCCTTGAGCGCGCGGTCGGCTTCCAGCAGCGCCGTGAAGGCCGCGTCGAGCGCCGGGCCGTGCGTGCGCCTGAGCTGCGCGATGACGGCCGGCGCCTGGATCCGCGTCGCGATTCCCGCCGCCGCGAGCTCGTCGGCCGAGAGCTTTCCCTCGCCGTGCAGCCGCTCGGCGCGCCTGAGAACGCGCAGGCGCTTCGTGAAGGCGCCGAGCGCCACCTGCGCGATCGACGAGCCGTCGAGGATGAGCTTGCCTTCCATCACATGGCCGAGCTTGAGGAGGCGTTCGAGCGCCGCATGCGCCTCACGGGCCTCGCCGTTGAGCGTGTGGTCGACGAGCGCGAACACGGAATCGCGGCGCGTGTCGGGGACGAGGGCGCGGATCTGCGCGGCCGTGGGCTTGCCGCCCTCGCCGAGCCGGTCGAGGAGCTTTCGCAGCTCCTGGTCGATGATGCCCGGCGCGTTGCCCGTGCAGGCGACGAGCTCGCCCGCACGCGGGGCCGAGAGCGTCAGGCCGAGCCGCGCCGCATGCCTGACGACCCACTGGTTGAGCTCGGTGTCGTACGGCGCGGCGCCGGCCTTCCAGGGCGGCGGCGTATCCCACAGGCGCCGGCACTCGATGGCCGCCTTCGCGTCGATGGCGGCCTTGGCGAGCTTCGTGCGCGACTGGAGCCGCTCGAGATCGATGACCAGGTACCCGCAGGGGAAACCCGATGCCATGGCTTCGAGCAGCGCGCTCTCGGCCTCCGCAAGGTGCTTGGCGGGGTTGCGCAGCCACAGGACCTGGCAGGGGGCGAGAAAGCTCGGCGTCCTGAGCTCGATGAGGGCGCCGTGCACGTCGGCCGCGCTCGCGGGGACGATTTCGGAGAAGCTCCCCGCAGGCCGCGAGGCGCCCAGAACCCTGCGGAGGAGGTGCTCCACGACCTGGCGCTTGAAGAACTCTTCCTGGCCGACGAGGACGGTGACGGGGGCGGGCTTCCAGCGCCCGTCCGCGATCACGTCTCCGTGGCCTCGGAGCTCTTGTCGTTCTTGTACCATCGGTTCAGAGCTTCGATGATCTTCCGGGCCTGCTCCGGACCGCTCACGTTGAACTTGCTGCGCAGCACGTAGTTGCCGCCGCTCTTCTGGAAGCGGCGGATCGTCACGCGCGGCGGGTCGTACGTGCCCAGTCGGCGGTTGAAGTTCTGGAACAGGAACATGATCGTGGCCCACGAACCCCGCGAGAGGATCTCCTTCTGGATCTCGCGGACCAGTTCCTTGCCATCCTCCTCGTACCTGATCGATATCTCGTCAACGGTCGATGCCATGCGATCCTCCTGCCCGGCGCTCCGGGCGCAGCCGGCACGCGGCCTGCGATGTTATCGGCAAACGACCTCGCAAAGGCGCAGCACTTCGTGCACGTCGCGCGCCGCGAGGAGCTCGTTTTTCCAGTCAAGATCCATGAGCAGGGGCGCCAAGGTCCGATACATGCGCAGGTACAGGCGGTCGTCGTAGGGCGGCGCCACGAGCCCCACGAAGATCTGGGACGATTCCCCGTCGGGCGCCCCGAGGGGCACTCCCGGCGTCGAGCGCGCGAGCGCGATGACGAACGACCTGGCCTGCATGGTGCGCACGTGGGGGATGACGACGCCCCCCTCGAAGGCCATGCTGGCCTTTTTCTCACGGTTCAGGAGATCGGTCAAGAGCTTGCGCTCGTTGCAAATCTGCCCCGTCGCCGTGAACAACTCGACGATTTCCGCGTAGATGCTCTCCTTGAGCCGGCGCACGGCGCCCGACGTGAGCTCTTCATCCGGGTCCGGGGGGTGCGTCTCGAGCTCCAGGCGCACCGATTCCGGACGCAGGTAACGTCTCAGATTCATAACAACATCATTCGGCGAAGAAGCGCGTGTCGCAGAAGCCGCCTCGGGGCGGGCCGGATGAAAACTCGGCGCCCGGCCCCCGGTCGGCCTGAGCCGAAAGGGCCCTGCGACGGACTTGGAAGCGGCGCAATGGTACCACGCGGGGGCGCAGCGGCAAGGGCGGAACCCCGGCTAAATGAAGCCATGCTCATTTGTGGCTTGGCGGCGGCGCCTTCCGCGGCGAGGGCGGAGCCGCCCGAGCTTCGCGCCGTGCTGCTCTCGCGGCGGTTGCTTTCCGCCTGCGCGCCGGCTCGATTTCAAGCCAGGCGCTTGGCGAAGAGCGGCCTCAGCGTGTCGTAGGTGACGGCGAGGTGCTCGGGAATGGACTTGATCTCGCAGATCAGGGCGAGCGCGTTCACATCGCCCGGCCAGCGCGGAAGGATATGCCAGTGCAGATGATCGACGATTCCCGCGCCGCCCGCCTGCCCGAGGTTCATCCCCAGGTTGAAGCCCTGCGGGTGCATGGTCTCCGCGAGGACTTCCGTGCAGGCGCGCAGAAGCTCCGCCAGCTCCGCCTGCTCCTCGCGCGCGAGGCCGGCGAAGTCCGCCGTGTGGCGCCGCGGCAGCACCATCAGGTGCCCGTGGCCGTAGGGGAAGCGATTCATGATGACGGCCCCGAGCGGGCCGACATGGAGGACGTAGTCCTCCCGGCTCGCGCCGCGTTCGACGGCCGCGCACAGCACGCAGCCTTCGGTCCTGGAACGGACGATGTATTCCATGCGCCAGGGAGCCCAGAGTACGTCCATGCGAGTCTCCGTGTCGGCTACTCCAGGACGCGCACGCCGCCCAGAAGCGAGGTCCCCCGGGACCCGGCCTCGATGGCGATCGTCGCGCCGGCCGCGATCCGGTAGCCTTCCGGATCGAGCTCGATGACATGCCAGCCGCGGCGCGCCGGCAAGGGCTTGGAGAGCGTGATCGGGCGGCGCGGCGGCAGGCCGCTGATCGTCGCCTTCGCGGCGGCATCCGCCCAGCCCTCGGCGAAGATGTCGAGGATCAGCGCCCGCGGCGCGGCCGCCGTCCTGAGCGCGCGCACCGTCACGGGGCCGAGCTTGTAGCCGAGACGCGTCTCCTGCCGCACGAGCGCCGGCGTTCCCTCGGGCCGGAACATGTCGAGGTTCCACGGCGCGACCAGAATCGTCCCTTCCCAGAGCGCGGCCGCGCCGGTCGCGAGCGTCACGGGCAGCGCCGCCGGGAACTCCCTGCGCTCGGGGAGCGCGAGGGTGAAGGCGAGCGTGAACGCGTCGCCCCGGCGCAGCGCAAGCGGCAGCTCGGGCGGCGCGAGGCGGGCGCCCTCGCGGGCGCGTGCGAACAGGGTGCCGGCAAGGTCCTCGGAGGCCGTCAGGCGGAACTGGAGTCCGAACCCGCGCTGCGGCGATGTCCAGTCGGCAAGCGGCACGGCGGCGCTCGGCGCCGGCGAATTCGCGAGCGCGACGCGCACGAGGCCGCTCACGGCCTCGGCTCCCCGCGCGGTGAAGGCGCGGGCGATGAGAACGCCGGGAGATGCGAGCGCCGTCTCGCCGTCGATGCGCAGCACGGGCTTGGGCGCCGGGGCTTGCGACGACAGGATGATGCGCGCGCCATCGTGCACCTCGATGCGCGTGATGCCGGCCGGATCCCACGCGGCGGCGCGCACGCGCACGGGCGCGACGCCGTCGAAGGCCATCGTCTGCCCGGCCGCGGGCTCGCGGCCGACGGTGAGCACGAGCGACGGCCCATCGGAAAAGCCGGCGCTTCCGGGCGCAACGGCGGGAAGCTCGCCCGCGCGGCCGGCGAC
>JBFZCA010000605.1:0-4517 GCA_041308205.1 Planctomycetota bacterium
GCGGCCTCGCGCTCGGTCGCGCGCGTCGCCTCGGGAGCGGCCGGCGCGGCGCCGGCCGGCGGCGCTTCGATCGCCTCCAGGCACACCGCCGCGAACGCGGCGTCCGGACCGAGAAACGCGCGCACGGCCGCAAGGTCCTCGCGCGTCGCCACGACGACGGCTTGCGTCCAGGGGCCGAGCGCGCTCTCGATGGCGCGCGCATCCCCGGCGTCCACCGCGAGCTGCTCGGCAAGCAGGCCGCGCACCTGCGGAAGCTCGCCGTGGCGCGCCGCGTGAATGACCTTGCGCGTCGCTTCGTTGACGCCGTCCAGGTCGGCAAGCAGCCGCGAGAGAAGCTCGCGGCGCGCCGTGAGCGCGTGAAGGCGCGTCGTCGTCTCCGCGTGCTGCCGCGCCTTGTCCTCGAGACTTCGCTCCTCGCGCTCGACATCCGCCAGGAGCCGCGCGCGCGATTCCTCCAGCGAGGTGCGCTCGGCGGTCACGGCCGCCAGGCAACTGCGCGCATCGGTTTCCTCCGCCGCGCAGAGCGCCGCGGTTTTCCGGACGCGCGCCTCTTCGGCGCGCAGCCGTTCCATGCGCGCGGCGGCGATCTGCTCCTCGGCCTCCGCGCGGGAGTGCTGGTTGCGAAGCGTCGTCAGCGCGTCGAGCGTGTCCACGAGCCCGCGCCGCGCCGCGCCGAGCGCTTCCTCGCCCCGGCCGAGCGCGGCGATCGTGGCCTCGAGCTCGCACCCGCGGGCGGCCGCGACCTGCGCGACCTCGCGCTCGCCGGCCTCGGCCCGGACGCATTCGTCGCGCAGCTTCTCGATCTGGGCGGAGTCCTGGGCGATGGCCGCGCGGGCATCCTGGGCCTCCTTGGCCCAGCGCTCGCCGGCGGACGTGAGCTCGCCGATGCGCGTCTCGGTCACGGTGATCGTCTCGCGGATGCTCTGCTGCGTGCCGCGGGCGTTGCCGAGCTCGCCGGCGCGGGCATGGCGCTCTTCTTCCGCGGCGCGGCGCTCCTCCTCCCAGCGGCCGAGATCGGCCTGCAGAGTCCCGCGCTCGGCGTCCAGGGCGGCGATATCCGTGTGGACCAGATCCCGGCGGGAGGCCTGCTCGGCGCGTTCCTTGGACACGCGCATCAGGTCTTCCCAGCCCAGGCGCAGGCGCAACTGCCGCAGCTCGGCCTCCAGTTCGCGGTACCGCCGCGCCCTGCCCGCCTGGATCCTGACGCTGCGGATGCGGCTCTCGATCTCGCCCACGATGTCGTTCAGGCGCGCGAGGTTCTCCTCGGTGCGCACGAGCTGTCTGAGCGCCTCCTCGCGGCGGATGCGGTAGCGCGAGATGCCCGCGGCTTCCTCGAAGATCACGCGCCGCTCGAGCGGCGATGACTGGATGAGCAGATCGATCTTGCCCTGCTCCAGGATCGAGTACGACTCCTGCCCGATGCCCGTGTCGGTGAAGAGGTCGCGGATGTCCTTCAGGCGGCATTTCATGCCGTTCAGGCGGTACTCGCTCTCCCCGGATCGGAAGAGGCGGCGTTCGATGGCGACCTCGGCGTGGTCCGTGGGCAGACTGCCGTCTTCGTTGTCGAAGATGAGCGACACCTCGGCGAAGCTGAGCGGCCGGCGCGCGGTGGTGCCGGCGAAGATGACGTCCTTCATCTCGTTGCCGCGCAGCTCCTTGGCCGACTGATTGCCGAGGATCCACTTGAGGGCATCGACGACGTTGGACTTGCCGCAGCCGTTGGGGCCGACGATCGAAGTCATGCCCCCCGAGAAATCGAAGGCGGTGCGGTCGGCGAACGACTTGAAGCCGTGCAGGGTGAGTCTCTTCAGGTACATTCTCTTCTCTGGGCCGCGCTACCGCGGTCCTTCAGCGCCGCGTACGGCCGGCGCCCCGGCTTTCTCCCTCGCGGGGCGCGCCGCGCACGACGCTACTTTTCCTTCACGCTCGCTCGCGCCGCCTGCATCGCCCGTCCTCCGAAGAAGGACAGGCTCTCCTCGAGCAGGCTGACGAGCACCTCCGCGCCGCCCGCGCGCAGTTCCGGATCGTTTTCCACGATCCCGTCGAGCGCTATGAACGGCGCGATTTGAGCAAGATACCTGTTTTTGGTCAAAGGATCAAGAGGGGCCTGCGGTGGAAAACGCACGCCCGGGGAATAGCACACCGGCTCGGGGCGGCCCCGGAAGACTTCCTTGAGCTCGGGGAAGAGGCGCCCGTCCCGGCGGGGCTGCTCCTCCTCGACCCGCGCGCTGCGCGTTTCCTCGAGGATGAGCCGCAGGCCGAGCGTGCGCGACTCGCGCGCCGTCTTTTGGGCCAGGTGCTCGATGATCTTGATGCCGAGGCCGAACGCCGCGTGGTCCGCGAAGGCCTCCTTGCCCGTCATGAACTTGACCGCGTCCGCCAGGCCGAAGACGCCGATGGCGAACGTCCCGTCCTGAAGCTGAAAGAGGCCGTCTTCCGCGCCGAGCAGCTCCCAGAGCGGCAGGTCGCTTGCCCGCGCGGCCAGGCCGAGAAACGTGCGCCGCTCCAGGTGCGCCTTGATCGCCAGGCCGAAGGCGTGGTCCAGCTCTCCGAAGATGTCGCCGAGCTGCGTTCTGCCCGAACGGCAGGCAAGCTGCGGCAGGTTGAGCGAGACCTTGGCGGGGATCAGGCCGGGATGGGTCGCGGGCGCCAGAACGAAGCTGACGGGGAAGCCGCGCGCGTAGCAGGCGGCCCCGGCGGCGATGGCGGCCTCGTTCGGCGCCGGATCGGCGGGGTCGAGCTCCACGCGGAAATGCAGCGCCGCGGCGGGGCTGTGCGGCTCGGGGATCTCGGGCAGCGGCGCGGCGTCCGTCACGGTCACCGCGAGCGCGTGCGAACGATAGGCGAGCAGCCCGAGCTCTCGCAGGAGCGCCGGCGACGGGGGGCAGGGGACGCGCGTTTCCTTGCTCGCGGTTCTCAGCAGGCGCACGAGCCTCAGGGTCACGCCGTCATCGGCGAAGCACTCCTCCGGGAAGGCGCCGAGGTCCATGCGGTACACGCGCAGGGGCTCCCCGACGCGGTGAAGCACGATCCGCCCGTCGCGGGCGGCCTCGACGACCTCGGGCGAGAAGATCTCCTCGACGGCGTACTGGCGCAGGATGTGCCGCGCGACGACGCGATCGATGTCGTCGGGGTCCTTCGCGAACGAATACGGCTCCTTGGCGTCGACGGAGAAGATGACCTGCCGGAGGTTGTACTTGGGAACCCCGATGGGCGCCTGGCGCGCGAGCTTCGCCCCGTAGCCGCGCTCGAAGAGCTCGTTGTCGACCAGCTCGCGGACCAGGGCGGTGCTGATGCGCTGGAGGCCGGACTTGAACACCTTCTCCTCGACCGAGGCGGCGATCTGCTCGGCGACCGCAATGTCCAGGTCGGCCTCCTTGACGAGCGCCGCGACGATCTTGGCCTTGCTCCAGGGCGCCGGAACCTGGTGCGACCCGGGCTCGACCTCGGGGCCCTGCGGGTCGTCCTTGTGGACCTTGAGGATCTCCCTGATCCGCGCGCGCTTCGTGCGGTATTCGATGTAGGCCGCCGCGATCTCGGTATGGCCGGTCTCCGTGAGGACGGTCTCGACCATGTCCTGGATGTCCTCGATGCTGGGAATCGCGCCCTTCCACTTCTTCTCGAGGAAGAGCGTCACCGCGGCCGCCAGGTCGTCGGCGAGCGTGCGGTCGCCCGCGCCGACCGAGCGCACCGCCTTGTAGATCGCATCGCCGATCTTGGACTGGTCGAAGGGGACAATGCGGTTGTCCCGCTTCCGGACCTCACTTATCCTTGGCATGCGGCGCGTCCTTCTTGGCGAGGTTGGCGATGGTCTTCTCGAACTCGGAGATGTCCTTGAAGCGGAGATAGACCGACGCGAACCGCACGAAGGCGACCTGGTCGAGATTCTTGAGCGCCTCCGTGACGACCTCGCCGATGACCGCGGAGGAGACCTCGTGCTCGTACTTGCCGAAGATGTCGGCCTCGACGCGGTCGACGGTCTCCTCGACCTTGACGATCGGTATGTTGCGCTTCTCGCACGCCTTGGCTATGCCGCGCAGGATCTTGTCGCGGCTGAAGAGCTCGCGGCGATTGTCGGACTTGATGACCATGCGGGGCGCCATCTCCACCCGCTCGTAGGTCGTGAACCGGCGCTTGCAGTTGAGGCACTGGCGGCGGCGGCGCACCGTGCCGCCGTTGTGACTCGTCCGGGAGTCGAGTACGCGGTCGTGGGTGGCTTTGCAGAAAGGGCAACGCATTGGCGTCCTCTTGCTCCGGGCTTCGCGACACGAGGACCGCGCGCATCCGCAGGCCTGTGCCGCATGCGGCATCGGGCACCCTGTCGCAGGAGTGCCGGAACATGGTAGCACCGCCCGTTCGATCGTGTCAATGCCGCCGTCCGGCTCGCGCGCGGGCCCGCGGAGGCGTACAATCGCGGCGGAGGTGCGCCGGTGGACCGACGCGGATTCTTGATGCTGCTTGCGGGCGGCGCGGCCTGCGCGCGCGGCGCGCTCCGCGCCGGCGGCGCGGCATGTGCG
>JBFZCA010000606.1:0-5800 GCA_041308205.1 Planctomycetota bacterium
GCGCCGCCCCGGTTCTCGCGGGCGAGCGCCGCGATGCGCTCGGGAAGCCCGGATGCGGCCGCATCGAACGGGAAGGGGATCGAGCCGAGCTCTTCCTGGAAAAGGCGCACGAGGCCGCGTGCGCTCACCGTCTCTTCGATGGCGCGGCCGTCGACGTAGGGGCAGGCCCCGATCTCCATGCCGGTCGATGACGAGCCGGCGAACATGACATCGTCCGCGACGAAGCCGCATCCCCACCCCGTGCCGATCGTCATGCCGACGAGGCTCGTCAGGCGCCGCCCGCCGCCCCGGGCGGCGAGCGCGCCGTTGAGCTCGCGCAGCTCGCCGTAGCGCGCGGCGCCGCAGGCGAAGAGATCCCCGTCGTTATTGATGAAGACGGGCAGGCCGAGCGCATCGCGGAGCACGGCGGCAAGCGGCACCGCGCCGCTGTACGCGGGCATGTTCTCGAGGTCGCCGATCACCCCCGCCCGGTAGTCGGCCGGCCCCGGGAAGGCGAAGCTTGCCGCCGCGGGCGGGCCGAGGCCGCGCGTGCGCTCGCCGACCTCGCGGAAGCCCCGGATGAGGTTGCCGAGCGAGCGCTCCAGGTCCCGGCCCTCGGCGGGCAGCACGATCCCGGCGTCGAGCACGAGGCCGGACCGCGTGATCGCGTTGAAGACGAAGTTGGTCCCGCCCGCATCCAGGGTGAGGATGAGCGGATCGGGGGTCGCGCGCGGGTTTGCAGGCGTGGTCATTGCGCCGCCTCCCGGGGCTGCGGTTTCGGCCCTCCGCGCGCCGGGGCGGCGGGCCGGAGGACTACTATATCCGGCGCCGCGCCCGGGTGCACGCGCCGCGCGGCGGGGGCGGTGCGGGGGCGCGGGGCGCCCGCAGGCGGATATTCGGCCGCGGCCGCACTTTCTGCTTGTCGCGTCCGGCAGCCGTGCGTATAATCTCGCCGTGCCCGTGCGCCCCGGGGTCGATCCCGCGCCGCGGGCGCGCGTTCACGGCCGCGCGTGCGGCCGGTGAGGAGAAGAATGAAGAGAGTAGTGGCCGCAATCGCGGCCGGGCTGCTTGCCTGCGAGGGGGCGGCTACGGCCGCCGGGGCGGAGGGCATCGCGGGCCCCCGCGACGCCCTCCAGGCAGCCGGTTTCGTCGCCCAGCGAGCCGACACCATGCGGGGCGGCTGCGACAACGAGCGCGCTCCCACCTGCCTGTATCTCGCGCTTCTCGGCAACGCTCGCATCGAGATGACGCGGGTGGTCTTCCGCGCGGACCGCCTGCTCTTCGTCTACTATCTCAACCCCCACAAGGTCGAGATCGCGCACCCCTTCGTGATCTACGCCGAGGGCAACGTCATCGTCGGCCCCGGCAGCGAGTACGAGTACGGTCCCGAGCCGTTTCTCAGCGCCGAGGCGCTGCTGTACGATGGCCGGCTGCTGCAGGGGCTGGCGGTCAACACGACGCTGCACGTCAGGAACGTGGCCAGCCTCGACGAGGAGAACCTGCCGACGACCCTCATGCTCGTGGCGCGCGAGCTGCGCTTCCGCGGCAAGGTCCAGGATGTGCAGGCGGCGGGCGACAAGGCGCGCGTCGGGTTCCACTACTTCTCCGGCAAGGACATCACGGTGTCGACCTGCGACCTCTCGACGCCGCACTGGGGCCTGAAGTGCGGCTCCGTGCAGGTGGTCGAGGAGGAGGATTCGCCGGGGGAGTACATGATCCACCCGCGCGGCCAGTACCTTTCGATCGCCGACCGCCGCATCCTGCCGCTGGCGCCGGCGAGCGTGTCCACGCGCTACTTCCGCGCGATGCCGCTGACGCGCCTGCGCGTGGGCAAGTCGGGCCGCTTCGGCTACAACGCGCGCACGGCGTGGGATCTCGGCCGCATACCGGGGACGGCGCAGCTTCTCCGCGGCTTCCGGAGCGCGACCGGCGTGCCCGTGCGGGCCGAGCTGCTCGTCGATGGGCTGGCCGAACGCGGCGCCGGCGTGGGCGCCGAGATCCGCTACGGGAGTCGTCCCCGGCGCTGGATCGGAAGGTCGTGGAAGAACGCGGCCGGCGAGCTCAGGCTGTACGGCATCCACGACACGGGCGAGGACCGCCGCCAGGACGAGCTCTACGAGGGCCGCTCGCCCGATGCATGGCGCGCCACGGACCGCTACCGGCTGCGCTACTTCCACCGCCAGGAGATGCCGATCCTCGGCTTCTTCGATGCCGAGGTCTCCACGTGGCGGGACCGCAACTTCTACAAGGAGTACTTCGAGCACGAGCTGTACGACGCGCATGCGCCCCAGACCTACGTCCAGTGGCGGCGCGAGTTCAGCAACACGGTGCTGGCCTCGGTCCTGTACGAGCCGCGCGTGAACGAGTTCGAGAACGCGAAGGAGTACCTGCCCGAAGGCCGGCTCGAGCTGTTTCCGCAGCGCGTCACCGATGCCATCGGCCCCACGGTCGAAGGCGCGGCGCGGGCGGGCAACCTGCGTTACCTGCCCGATGCCGAGTTCGACCCCGACGGCGACTCGTTCCGCACGGGGCGCTATCACGCCGAGGGCACGGCGGCGCTGCCCTTCGGCGCCGGCCGCTACCTCCGCCTGCGGCCCTACTATGCCTTTCGCGGCACGTACTACGAGCGCCGATGGAGCGCGCCCGGCGATGCGGAGCGCGTCGTCCAGGAGGGCGGCGCGAGCGCGGGAACGCAGATCTGGCGCAACTACCCCGCCAAGGTGGGGTGGCTCGGCATCAACGGCATCCGGCACGTCATCGTGCCCGAAGCGACCTACGCGAATGCGTTCTACTCCTCGCGCGATCACGCCGAGTTCTACCAGTTCGACTCGGTCGATGCGCTCGACAGGCTCCAGTACCTCGAGCTGGCCCTTGCGACCTATCTCCTCGGACGGCGGGAACGCACGACGCCCGGCGTGACGGGCGCCGTCGAGCGCCTGCTCGAGCTGCGGGCGCGGACGAAGTACTACCCGAACGCCGGACGCGACCATCGCCACGGCGGCGACGGCAAGCCCATGAACTGGTCGAACGTGCACCTCGACATCTTCACCGACCTCGTGCACCGGAACATCACGATCGGGGTCGAGGCCGAGATCGACACCGAGCGCGGCAAGGGATTCGAGGCGCTGAGCCCCTACATCGTGCTGAGGCTGCCCGGCAGGTTCGTCATCACGGCCGGCGACCTCTTCCTGACCGGCGACCGCGCCCTGGGCCGCAAGGAGAGCAACTACTTCTGGGCCGACATCGACTGGAATCTGTCGGACGTCTACGCCCTGAGCGCGTACTACCGCTACGACTTCGCGCGCGGCACGACCGCCGAGCAGTTCTACGGGATCTCGCGGGTATTCGACTGCGTGACGTTCCAGATGGGAGTCGAGATCGACGACGGCGACGGCGACGTGCGCTACGTCGTCCAGGCGCTGCCGGCGGGATTCAGGAGCAGGCCGCGGCCGTAGCGCGGCCGGAGGCTGCGGATTGCAGGGCCTCCTACAACTGCTTGGCGAGCTTGCGCAGCCCCTCGAGGTGCTCGCGGCACAGCCGCGCGACCGCGTGGTAGACATCGACGACGGCGGATCCCGCGAGCTCGTAGCCGACGCAGCGCCCCTTGGCCCTCGCCCTGACGAGCCCCTGCGCCTCGAGAATGCTCATGTGCTGCGAGAGGCTGCTCCGCGAGAGGCCGGTCTTCGCACGCAGGTCCGTCGCCGACAGCGCACCCTTGGCCAGGATCGCCACGAGCTCGATGCGCTTCTCGTTCCCCAGGGCGGCGCACACGGCGGCCGGTGCGCGATACGGCTCGGAATTCGTGCTGCGGCCCTTGGTGTCGATGTCGTCCCACGTGCTCATGATTCGGTGCTCCCGTGTGCACGGTCATTGTAGCAGAGCCGGCGGCCGCCGTCACGCCTCCGGCGCGGGGCGCCGCATGAAGACGACATCGCCGAAGCGCACGCCGAGCTCCTCGGCGACGCAGGGGCACTTGGCCTTGAGCAGGAAGTACATCGGGCGCGGCGGGCCGCCGGAGGTCTCGAAGTTCCCCTGGCCCTTGGCGATGACCAGGTCGCAGGAGTCGAGCAGCTCGGCGACGCGGGGGCCGACGACGCCGCGCGGCGCGCCGATGCAGGCGCAGCCCGTCGAGACCACCTCGGCCGCCTCGGCGAGCCCCACCGCGGCCGCATCGTCGAGCGTCGCATCGTTGATGATGGGGGCGCCCTTGACGACGGCGAACACCCGCAGCGCGGGCAGGTGCGCGCGCATGGTCTCGATGAAGAGCTTGTCGAACACGATCTCGCCGCAGTTGTCGCACAGAAAGAGCAGCGTGCGCGCGGAGGCGAGCTCCTCCCCGAAGCGCGCGAAGTGATCCACGGCGAGCGTTCCGCGCAGCACCTTCTCCACTTCATCGCGCACGTCGAACGTCAGGGCGACGCCCAGGTCGATGACGTTGCCGGCGACGGACAGCTTCGCGGCCGTGCGGAGCGGGTCCGGCGAGCGCATGACGCGCTCGCGGAGCGCGGGGTACATGTCGAGGGCGATGGCGTTCTGCTCGGCCTTGCTCTCCCGGAACGGGTCCGCGGCGCCGGAGAGCTCCATCGCCGCCGCGTAGGCGACGAGGGAATGCTCGGCCGGCGAGCGGTCGAGCGTGTCCGCGCACAGGCGGCGCATCGTCTCCTTGATGATCGCGAGCCTGCGCGCGGGGTCGGACGTGCATCGCTCGGCCGTCCTGCGCGCCTGCCGGACGATGCACTCGATGCATTCGAGCCGGAACCGCATGTCAGGCGCGGGCTCGGCCCGCGGGAGCGGCGTGCGCCGCCTCCTGCATGGCGCGCAGGTACTTGGCCGAGTCGGCCTTGGGCTCGTGCGTGCCCTCGTACTCGAGCGACGCGTAGCCGCGGAACCCCGCGCTCGCGAGGATGGAGAACACGCGGCCGATGTCGACCTCCTCGGCGGGCTTGCCCCCGGCCGACACCGCGACCTTGATGTGCGTCGTGATCGCGTGCGGGGCGATGCGCGCGAGCTCGGCGTACGGATCCTCGGAGTGGAAGTTGCCCGAATCGAAATTGAGGCCGAACCAGGGGGACGCGACGCCGTTCACGATCGCGAGCACGCCGCCGGCATCGGCCGTGAGGCCGCCGTGGTTCTCGAGCGCCAGCATGACGCCGCGCTCGCCCGCGTACGCGCAGCACGTCTCGATGCACTCGATGACCCACTGCCTGGCCGTGTCCTCGCCCACGTCCTTGGGAGCGCCGCCGGCGAACACGCGCACGCAGGGCGCGCCGAGCATGACCGCATGGTCCACGCCGCGCCGCACCGCCGCGATCTCCTTGTCGCGCTGGGGGCCGGCCGGAACGCAGAAGTTGTTGCCGACGGCCGTGGCGGACACATCCAGGCCGAGCAGGAACGCCTGCCGCTTGAGGCGGTTGAAGTAGGCGGCATCGGCGTCGGGCGGGAAGTAGTAGCTCGTGAGCTCGACGCCGTCGAGGTCCAGCCCCGCCGCCCAGATGAGAAAATCGTCCATGGTCATGGACGGGTTCCGGCCCGAAAGATACTGGCGCAGCGAGTACGCGCAGCAGCTCACCTTGATCGAGGGCGGGCCCTGGCGCGCGATGGGCTCGCGCGCGGGAGCCGCCTGGGCGAAGAACGGCGCGGACGGCAGCGTGCCCGCCGCCGCAAGCGCCCCGACCCGGTGCAGAAACGACCGCCGCGAAGCAACCATGGCTCCTCCTCGGAAGCGCAGCCGCGCCCGCATGTTCCCGAAACATGCGCGGGCGGCCTCAAGAATAACCGTTTTCGTGATGCGTTGCACGCCTCGGCCCGCCGTCCGGGGCGT
>JBFZCA010000607.1:0-6046 GCA_041308205.1 Planctomycetota bacterium
TGGCCCGTCGCGGGCCCCATGATCTCGCCGCCGGCCGCGACGCCCGCCGCACCGGCCGCGCCCGAGAATCCCGCGCCTACTTCCGGACGTTCCTCTGAAGGTCCTCGTCCGTGACGGTCGATTGAACGCCGCCCTCGGGAACCTCGAGCTTCGCGGTCCAGACGAGCGCGTTGAGCACCAGCCGGCGGAACTCGGGAACGCCCCAGTTCGTGTGGAAGTGCCCGCCGGTGAAACCGAAGGAGCGGCCGCCGTTCGCGCGCTCGGTCGCCCACGCGATCGTCTGCTCGCCCTCATCCGGCTTGTCCGGGGGGGTCATGCGCAGGATGTTCGTCACACGCGTGTCGCCGGGGCGGAACCTGATCTTGTAGTAGAACTCGTCGGTCATGACGACCGGCTTCAGGCCGCGCGCGATCGGGTGATCCTTCGCAACGGGTTTGACCTCGACGGTGTTCGTCGGGTTGCGCGAGTAGCCGCCCTCGTAGTAGCCGCCGAGCCACTCGATCATGAGGTCGGCGAGCGGGCCCTCGGGCACATCCACCGTGTAGTGGATGCACACCAGGCCGACGCCGTCCGCCATGAGCTTCTTCATGGCGTCGAGGCGCGCGCCCCGCAGCATGGGCTGGCCGCCGCCGCCGTCCATGAAGAAGGCCACCGTCTTCGCATCCTTGAACACCGACGCCTCGTCGCCGTCCTTCGGCCAGCCGTTTTCGACGACGATGGCCTTGACGCCGGGGGTCTGCTCCAGGCACTTGGCCAGGAGCAGCATTCCCGCGCGATGCTCGTGCGTTCCCGGCCCGTGGCTCGGCCCGCCGGCAACGAGAACGATCTTCGTCTCGGCCGCGCCGGCGCCCGCCGCCAGCACGCCCGCAATCACCGCCGCACCCAGAAGTCGCACCATGGTTATCCTCCTCGGTCTCGAAGGTTCTCCTCGACGATGGTAGTCAAACGCAGGGCGCAGGACAAGACGGGAAGGCGCGCGTCACCCGCCGGCCGCGATCGGCGCGGGAGGCCCCGCGTTGTCCCCGAAGACGGGCCGCGCGGCCTTGTCGGAGGCGATCACGTCCTTCGTGAAGGACGCGAGATCGCCCTCGATCCGCCAGATGCGCAATTGCAGCACGGCCTCGGCGCCGAGGAGCTTGTGCATGTCCGGGCTCAGGCCGCGCAGCTCCTCGCTCGTGATGGGGATCGGCGGATGCTGAAGGCGGACCCTGTCGGCCGGAAGGCCGAAGAAGTGGCTGAACAGCCGGGGCGAAAGGACGAGGAGATCGATCGCCGTCGGCCCCGTGTCCGTGCGCGTGATCTTGAGCGGGTAGAAGAGGCAGTTGCTCTTGAAGCGGTACTGGATCGCGTCGTTCGTCTTCGGCGTCGTGTCGAGGGCGACGACGTCGAACACGAACCACGCGAAGCCTTCCTTCAGGTACTCGCCGACGAGGCCCTGCATGGTGTCGGAGATGCGCGGGCTCCCGACGCCCTGCTTCTTGAGATACGTCTCGACCCACGCGATGAAGCCCTTGGCATCGAGCACCTTCGTCACGGAGATGTCGTGCGCGCCGATCTTCTCGTGAAACGTCACCTCGCCGGCGGGTTTCGCCGCCGCCTGGCCGCCGAGCGCCCTTTCCGCCCCCTTCGCGGTTGCGGCCATCTGCGCGAGCTTCGCGTTGATGAGCGCCGTCGCCTTCTTGAAGACCTCGACGTCGCCCTTGGTCACGACCGGCTCGGACGGAAGCGGGAGGACCTCCAGGACCTGCGTCGGCTCGGAGGCTCTGAGATCGGTCGAGAGAAGCAGGATCTCCTCGGTCCCGTTCCACGCGATCATGGCGCGCTGGTTGGGCTCGAAGATCTTGACGTTGGGCTTGAAGGGGATCGACCCCCGGTCGGCCCAAGCGCAGGCGGCAACGCCGCAGCAGACGAGCGCGATGGCACGTAGTCGTTGCATGAAGCCTCCTTTCTCGCGCGGGCGGGGGGACGAGCCGGCGCGACACTCTCCTTCTACGCCCGCCCCGGAGCCGTGTCAACCATCGAATTCGGAGAACGGGGCCGCCGCAGGCGGGCGCGCCGCGCAGGCCGCCGTGGTACGATGCACGCCGTCGCAAGGAGTCCATGCCATGGAACGAGAATCCGGACGACGCGCCTTTCTCGCGACCGCCTGCGCCGCCGCCGCCTCGGCGTGCGCGCTCCCCGGCGCCGAGCGCACCGCCTCCCCGCGCCGGGCGCTCGGGATGTTCGTCTACCTCGACCCCAAGGACCCTGACGCATCGCTCGCGAAAGCCGAGGAGCTGGGATTCTCGTGCTGCGAGATCTACCTCGACAACTCCTTCGGCGACGCGCTCGCCGCGGCCGTCCGCGGCGCGCTCGAGCGCCGCGGGCTCTTCGCGACCGCGCTCTTCGCGTCGGGCCCAGGCCCGCAGGTCTACGATTTCTATCGGGGTCCCGAGACGATCGGCCTCGTGCCGCGCGAGTGGCGCCGCCGGCGCGTCGATGCGCTCAAGGAGGCCTCCGATTTCGCGAAGCGCTGCGGCATTCCGGCGTTCGAGACCCACTGCGGCTTCATCCCCGAGAACCCCAACGACCCCCTGTACGGCGAGACGGTCGAGGCGATCCGCGAGCTCGCGGCGCACTGCCGCGCGAACGGGCAGACGTTCCTCTACCACGCGGGCCAGGAGACGCCCGTGACGCTGCTGCGCACGATCGTCGATGTGGGCCTCGAGAACCAGGGCGTGGGCCTGGACACGGCCAACCTGATCATGTACGGCAAGGGCCATCCCGTCCATGCGCTCGATGTGTACGGCGCGCACCTCAAGGCCGTGAACGTCAAGGACGGCCTCTACCCGACTGACCCCCGGAACCTCGGCAAGGAGACGCCGCTCGGCAAGGGCGCCGTCGACTTCCCGCGCTTTTTCGCGCGGGTGAAGGCGCACGGCTACGCCGGCCCCGTGATCATCGAGCGCGAGATCTCCGGGCCGCAGCTCTACGAGGATCTGCGGCAGGCCAAGGCGTTCCTGGAAACGCTCATGTGAGGGCGCGGCGCGCGACCGCGGCTGCACGGGCCTCCGCGCCGAAGGCATCGCCTCCCGCACTCGGCAATGCGGACGTCCTCCTTGTACAATCGACGCCCATGAACAGCGAATTCCCGCACCCGCGTCCCTTTCTCCTCGCCTGTTGCCTTCTCGCCGCCGCGGCGCACGCGCAGGCCGCGCCCGATGGCTGCCCCGGATCGCCCTGGCCGGCGACCGATGCGCTCGCGCGCGATCTTCCGTTTGCCGGCGAATGCGGCGCCCCGCGGCCGGGGCGCTCTGTCGGCATCTTCTACTTCTTGTGGCACGAGCATGTCGGCCCCGGCCGGCCCGGCGGGGAAGGGCCGTACGATGTCGCCAGGATCATCGCCGCGGACCCCGGCGCCGCGTCGAAGCCCGCCTCGCCGCTCTGGGGGCCGATCGGCACGTACCACTACTGGGCCGAGCCGCTCTTCGGCTATTACCTGCCCACCGATCCGTGGGTGCTCAGGCGCCACGCGCACCTTCTCTCCGATGCCGGCATCGACGTCCTGATCATGGACGCCACGAACGCATTGACGTACCGCCCGGTCTACGAGAAGCTCTGCGAGGTCTTCACGGAAGTGCGCCGCGAGGGCGATGCGACCCCGCGCATCGCCTTCATGGTGAACACGAACGCCGGCCAGACGGCGCAGAAGCTCTACGCGGACCTCTACGCGCCGGGGCTCTTCCGGGACCTGTGGTTCGTCTGGGACGGGAAACCGCTCCTTCTCTGCGAACCCGCGCAGGCGAGCGCCGAGGTGCGCGGGTTCTTCACGCTGCGCCGCGCCCACTGGCCGTTCGAGATGATCAATACGCCCTACGCGTGGCACTGGGAAGCGACGTATCCGCAGCCCTACGGCTACACCGACGATCCCTCCAAGCCCGAGCAGGTCAACGTCTCGGTCGCCCAGAACCTGCGCGCCGCCGATGGCAAGGTGACGAACATGAGCGAGGGCAATGCGCGCGGGCGGAGCTTCCACGACGGGCGGCAGGACCGGACGCCCGGCGCCGCCGACCGCGGCTGCAACTTCCAGGAGCAGTGGAAGCGCGCGTACGAGCTCGATCCGCCGTTCGTCATGGTGACCGGCTGGAACGAGTGGATCGCGGGGCGCTGGGGCGCCGCCGGCGGCCCGCTCGTCTTCGTCGATCAGTTCGACCGGGAGTACAGCCGCGACATCGAGCCCATGCGCGGCGGGCACGGCGACAACTACTACTATCAGCTCGTCGCCGGCGTCCGGCGCTACAAAGGCGCGCCGCCGCTCCCGGCGGCGTCCGCGCCGGCGACGATCGCCATCGACGGCGCGTTCGATGCCTGGCGCAGCGTG
Organism: Planctomycetota bacterium; assembly: GCA_041308205.1. Classification (GTDB taxonomy): domain Bacteria; phylum Planctomycetota; class UBA8108; order UBA8890; family UBA8898; genus UBA8898. The sequence continues at coordinate 4,361 of JBFZCA010000607.1, forward strand.
GCGCCCGAGTTCCTCGACCACGCCGGCGAGACGATACCGCGCGACGCCGCCGGCACGGGCGGCACGACGTACGCCGACGCGAGCGGCCGCAACGACATCGCCGCCGCCAAGGTCGCGCGCGACGCCCGCACCCTCTACTTCCACGCGCGCACGCGCGCGCCGCTCACGCCGCGCGGGAGCGATGCGTGGATGTGGCTTCTCATCGACGCCGACCGAAGCGCCGCGACCGGCTGGGAGGGCTACGAGTGGATCGCGAATCGCACGGCCGACCCCGGCGGCGCCGTGTGGCTCGAGAAGCACGACGGCGCCTGGACGTGGAAGAAGACGGCGCGCATCGCCTTTCGGGCGGGCGGGAACGAGCTCCACCTCGCGATCCCGCGCGCGGCCCTCGGCCTGCCCGAGGGCACCGCGGTCGCGATCGACTTCAAGTGGGTCGACGGCGCGGTCCGCCCCGGCGAGATCATGGACTTCTACACGCGCGGCGACGCGGCGCCCGGCGGCCGCTTCCGCTATCGCTACGCGGCCGAGTAAACGCTCGCCGGCTCCGAAGGCCGCGGATGCGCGCGATGCCCTTTCAGAACGCGCGCGAGACGAGCCACAGGAGAAGGCCGAGCGCCGCCGCCGCGACCAGTCCGGGGACGAGACCCCAGGTCGAGGCGACGACGGAACTCGCCCCGACCCATCCGACCACGGCCGCGATGACCAGTCCCTTCCAGAGGGGATCGCGGAGGCCGGAGACCTCGGTCGCCCGGCCGCACGCGGGACAGTTCACGATCCCGCCGGCGAACCGCTCCTCGACCTCGAAGAAGCGACCGCAGGAGGCGCACTCCTGGCTGCGCATCACCGGCCCATCACCTCTGCCGGCCCTCGATGGCCGAGACGAGGATCGCGGCGCCGAGGATCAGGCGGCGGTCGAGGTTCGCGTCGGGGTCGACCCTGACATCGAGCTTGTAGATGAACGGGTTGAACCGTACCCGCAGCTCCGCCTCCCTGCCGCCGCCTTCCCTTTCCACCACGAACTTCTGGGGGACCAGGTTCGAGAGGAACCGGCGCACGAGCGCCAGCGCGAGGCTGTCCTCGCGGACCTTCGCCACGGTACGGTCGTCCTCATCCAGAATCTCCCACGAGTCCTGGATGATCGATGCGAATCCCTTCCGCCGGGCGGCGCCCACCTTCCGGGACTCTCCGGCATCGACGATGTCGTAGGCCGCCGAGAAATCGATGACCTGGCGGGCCTTGACCGTGAGAAGCTCCTCCGCCATCGACGCATCCGAGTAGACTCGGATGTCCTCCTTGAGCTTGAAGGCCTTCTGCTTGCTGAAGCCGACGACATTCCCCGCTGGATCGTAGATGTGAAAGCTGGCGCCGAAGATCTTGAGGACCTTCCGGCGGATCGTGTACTCCGCGAGATCGAACGCCATAGGCATCTCCTTTCCGCCTGCCGGGCCGGCATCGCAGAAACCGAGGCCGCGTGAAGAAACCGAAACGCCGGACAGTATACGCGTCGCCGTTCCGTCTCGGCAAGCGGCGGATGGGTGCCGGCCGGCATCACGCAGCCGGGCTGCGCGACGCCGACACGGCCCGCGCGGCCCTCCGCAGGACCCTGTCCGTGCGGCCCGCCGGCCTCCCTCGTCGCGCAGACACGGCGGGTAGGTCGCGCCCGCGAGCGTGCCGCCCGTGGTGTCG
>JBFZCA010000608.1:0-4497 GCA_041308205.1 Planctomycetota bacterium
GGGGCAGCGCCTCGACGGCGAACGACGCGAGAACGCCGTCGTCGCCGCGCTCGATCGTCAGCGCCGCCGCCAGCCCGTCGGGCGCGCGCCCGCGCACCACGATGCGATCGTCGCGCGTGACGCATTCCATGCCGAGCGTGCCGTCCTCCGCCGTCACGGTTCGCGTGCCCGCCTTCCCGCGCAGCGTGAGCGCGAAGCCGCCGCGATGGGGGCGCGCGAGGCGCCGCCCGCCGTACCACACGCCGGCGAGCGCCCCCGTCGCGCGGTCGACGAACACGCTCGTCCCGCCCGCGTTCGTTCCCCACATGCCGGTCTCGGGAGGAAGCGCGGCGCTGCCCGCGGGAAGCGCCTCGAGGAGCGCGATCGCGCGTTCGCGCTCGGGCAGCGGCCGCGACGCAACGAGCGCCTCGAGCGCGTGCGCGATGAACGGCTCGCGCTTCCGGAGCGCCTCCTCGCGCGCAATGAGGTCGGGCCGCGTGAGAACCGCCTCGACGAGCGGCGCCGCGCGGTCGCGCGCGAAGTCCTCGGCGCTGTCGGGCCCGGCCCATAGGACACACTCGCGCCGCGCCGATGTGCCATCCAGGCGCGTCCACGGCCCGTGCAGGTACGTGCCGTAGCCGCCTCTTCCGTCGTGGACAATGGCGGAGCTTCCGAAGATGCCCAGGCGCACGCCTTCGCCGATGAGCGCGCCCCACGAGGAGGCGTGCACGGACGACCCGCCGCCCGCGAGCGCGCCCGCGCGCACGGGATCGCCCGCTTCCCAGCGCGTGAAAAACTCGTGCGGGAAGTTGATCTCCAGGACGTGCAGCTCGCTCCAGCCGACGGCCTCGGTCTGGACGGCGTCCGCCGTCACGCGGATTGCGGGGGAGCCGGCGAGGTGCTCGAAGACGTAGCGCACCCGCGGCGCACCCGGCGCATTCCGCGCGCCGCCGTAACGCGCCTCGATCTCGATCGCCGCGCGATACGGCCCGCGCGCCAGCACCCGCATGCGCCCCTCGCGGTCCTCGCGCACGAGGAACCCGCCGCGCCCGGCCTCGTACACGCGGTCGTTCAGGTGGAACCCCTCGAACGTCCGCCCCGCGGCCGCGAACCGTATCGCCGCCGGAAGGCCACCCTCGGCACGGGCGTAGAACACCTCCGCGACGCCGTTGTCGACGCGGACGCCGGCGTCGTCCTCCGCGACCGTGACGGCGCGAAGGGCCGCGCCTGCATCGGGACGGGACTCGCCCCGCTCGATGCGCAGCCGCTCGCCCGCCGGCGCGCGCGCGCACGTGAGCGTTCCCGCGACCTCGCCGGCGAGCGGCGCGTCGTACTGAAACGCGACGGCCGCGCCGTCGGGCCCGACGATCCGCCAGCCGGCGGGAAACCCGTCGAGAGGGGCGGCGTCGAAGGGCACCGAGAACGCGGCGCCGGTGTCAGTCCGCGGCGCCGCGTCCAACTGCAGGACGAACGCATCCCGTGCGGCGGCAAGAACGACAAGCTCCAGAACGATCGGCATCACGGCGCATCTCCTCCCGTGTCAGGCTTTGGTGCATTTCTGAGCGACCGGATGGCGCCGGCCATCCGCCCGCAGCGCCAGGCGCCGAAGAGGCCGGCGAGGACGCCCGCGGGCAGGAACACGAAGCCCAGGGTGCGCGGCGCCCCGCTCTCGATGAAGTGGATGAACGTCACGCCCGCGATGATGAGCGTGAGCGCGGTCCGAACGTAGGCGAGCAGCGTGCGCTCGTTCGCCAGCACCGTGCGGTCGATCGCGAGCTCATCGCGCAGGATCAGCTCCTTCCGGGCGAAGCGTGCGTAAGGCGCATCGGTCATCATTTTCCCTTTCCATCCGCCGTCCGACCCCAGAGCGTCGTCTTCGCGTACCGGCCTATCAGCGTCTTTCCGTGCCGCTGCAGGAACGCCGCCGCGGCCTTCTCCTCGGCCGCGAGCGTCGCGTCCGTGATCTTCAGAAACTCCTCTTGCGCGGCCGCTTCCTGCTTCAGCTTCTCAGCGGCCTTGGCGAGCGCGCCGCGCTCGGCGCTCAGCCCCGCGTTCTTGGCCGTCGCGGCGAGCTTCTCGATCCGGGCGAGGGCGCCGATGGCGTCGGGCGCCGCCGCGTTGCCGCCGATTGCAAGCGCGACTTCGAGCGCGCACGCGGCCTTCAGGTCCTCGAGCACGAGCTTCGCGAGCGTGTCGGGCGACCAGCCCGCGAGCTTCTTCCCGAACTTCGCGGCCGCCTTCCTGAAGCCGTCGATGTCGCCGCCGAAGAGCGCGGCGTAGGTCTTCGCCACGTCCCGGCGCGGGAAGCCAGCGTGCAGCACGCGCAGCACTTCCGTCCCGACCTCGCGCGCGGGATCGGCGCGCGCGCAGAAGACCGGCCCGTACGGGATCTCGATGTCGGGCGGCCAGCCGGCGCCCTCGGTGCGCACGCCCCGGATCGGCGTCGGGCGGTTGTTGGCGCCGAGGCGCAGCGTGGCCAGGCCCGAGGGCAGCTCCATGACCGTGGGAATGATGCCCCACCCGCCCGTCGGCCGCCCGACGGACACGACGCGCCCCGTCTCGCTCATCGCCCACGTGAAGGTCTCTGCCGACGAGACTTCGGTCTCGTCCTGCAGCATGACGATCGGCCCGTCGAACTGCCAGGAGCCCGCCGGCTTGAGCATGCGGCCCTGTCCGTTCGGCGTGTTCTTCGTGAAGAACCGGCCGGCCATGCCCCAGGCCGGGAGATCGCTCCCGCCGCCCATCCCGCGGCAATCGAGGAGCAGCGCCTCCATGCCCTTGAGTGCATCGAGCGCCGCGTTGAACGCGGCCTGCGTCGCCTCGTCCATGCTGCCCGTGATGCGGAGGTAGCCGATCTTCCGGCTCCACGGCAGCTCGAGCATGACGGAGACCGCGCCTTCCTTGGGCTCGAGCCCCTCGGGGAGCTGGACGGCATGGGGGTAGAACGCCTTCCCGGCCGGCCCCCACCGGGGGGCGGCCGCCTTCCTCGGCTTGAGATCGGGCGCAAGAAACGTCAGCTCGAGCGATTGCTTCTCGCCGAAGGGCAGCAGGCGATTCCCCATCGACGAGAAGAGCGAGTGATCCGACGACGAGCCCTGGTGCGTCGTGATCCTGCGCTTCTCGCGCTCGAGGACAAGCCACGCGGGCTCGCCGGCGATCTCGATCAGCGTCGAGCCGCGCGGCACCGTCTTCTCGAGCGCGTGCCCCGGCATCACGCCGCGAAGCATGACGCGCCCGCGCTCCCACCCGAACCACAGGCCGCCGCCGAAGAGCCCGTCCCACTTGGACGGCAGGCCGTCCCAGCCCGTCTTCGGGGCGAGGACGCCCGTGTGGCTGTCGCCGAGCGCCGCGAGAAGCTCCATCACGTTCGCGATGTGCTCCTTGTCGGACGTGCAGCTCTGGAAGCGCGGCTTCAGCCGCGCGCAGACGGCGGGCCAGTCGATCTTCTTGGCCTTGAGCGCGGCCGCCCTGCCGGCCACGCTCTTTGCCAGGAAGTCGAAGTCCTTCATGTAGTCGGCGCCGCCCGCGGCGGCCGCGAGAAGAAGCCCGCCCGCAAGACAGGTCGCCTGGAACCGCATCGCCGCCGCCGTCCGTCGCATGTCGTTGCTCACCGCGCGATCCTCTCCCGTCACCTGACATCCAGGAGCACGCTCTCCGAGTGGCTGTTGAATTCGGGCGCGTACATGCACTGGATCTCCGCGAACCCGCTCTGGTAGGCGCCCCTGTGGACGATGCGCGTCTCGTACTCGAGAACGTACGTGCCCCTCGGCAGGTAGTCGATGAAGAAGTGGCTCGCCGTGTCGCGCGTCGACTCGTAGTAGCCCAGGCCATCGCGGTACCGGTAGCCCGAGAGGACGCTCGCGGGCTCGACGCCGCTCCCGCGCCGGTCCTTGAGGTGCACGAACTCCATGTCGCGGTCGACCCGCAGCTCCAGCCTGACGACGAGCGCGTCGCCGACCGCCCGCGGGTTCTTGAACGGCACGAGCGCCGGCCCCTTGGCCGTGTTCTCGCGCACGTAGAGCGTCTTCCTGATCGTGAGCGGCGTTCCCTCGTACGGCGTCACCTTGCGCATGTCCTCGAGGTACTGCCAGTTGACGCTGCCCCAGGCGAGGCCCGCGTCGACCTTCTTGACCGTGATGGCGCCGAGCGCGGGCGTGATCTCGGGCCCCGCGAAGCGGTGCTCGTGGTAGCCCGTGCCGGCCTCGATCTTCTCGGGCACGAGCGGCGTGCCGCCGAGCACGATCTCGACGACGGCGTCGGAGGCGAGGAGATCGGCGCCGCGGAGGAGGAGCGCGTACACCGCGTCGGCCGTCGCCTTGGTGCTCGGCCAGCTCTGCGTCCGCTTCTGACTCAGGAGCCAGATCTGCTGCTCCGCCGCCGCCTCGGCATCCTTGCCGACCTCCTGGAAGGCCTCGATCATCACGGCCTGGGTCTCGATGGGCGCCCGGTACCACCACCACGAACGCTCGGCATCGCGCCAGTGCATCCCGAGGAGCGGGTCGCTCACCGCGCGTTCCT
>JBFZCA010000609.1:0-5499 GCA_041308205.1 Planctomycetota bacterium
GGGGCCGGCGGGCACACGACGACGTCCCCGCGGTCAGAGCCCTTGAGGGCCGTCACGAGCCCGCGGACGAGGGCGATGCCCTCGGGGAGCGTCTTGTACATCTTCCAGTTTCCGGCGAACAGCGGACGTCGCACGCACACCTCCCTCACCGGGGCCGGACCGCCTTGCATCTCGGTCGTCTCGGGCATTCGCCGCTCGACACTTCATGCGGAAATGGCGCCGGCGCGGGGGACGGAATCCCCGTAGGTTCTGAAAATAAACAGTGTGATGAATAGTAAATCGGGCATTCTAGGGGATTTATGCAGCCGTGTCAAGGTTTCGGGGCATGCACGCGCCTCGATTCCCGTGCCGCGGGCCCGCGCCGACGCCCCCGTGCCGGGCCGAGGCCGCGCCGCCGCCTTGCCGGAGCTTTCGCAGGCTCCCGCGCCCCATTACAATATTCTTATCAGGGGGTCGTGGCGGGACCGTCGGGACGGGCCGCGCGAGGCCGCGTCCCAGGAGGCGCCCATGCTGCAGAGAATCGCGTGTGCGGCCGCCGCGGTGGTGTTCGCCGCCGCGGTCGTGCGAGCCGATGTGGTCAGACTCAAGAATGGGAAGGCGCTCGAGGGCAAGGCCGAGCGCCACGAGGACGGCTCGGTGACGCTGACGCTCGCGGGCGGCGGAACGCTGACGCTGTCGCGCGACCAGGTGGTCGAGGTCGAGCCCGCGCCGACGCCGGAGGAGCAGTACGCGACCAAGAGGGACACGCTGCGGCCCGGCAATGCGGAGGCGCGCTTCGGCCTGGGCAAGTGGTGCCTGATGAAGGGCCTCTCGAAGCAGGCCAAGGAGGAGTTCCGCGCCGCGCTCGCGATCGACCCCGATCACGCGGGCGCGCGCGAGGCGCTCAACTTCGTGCGCGACGGCGATGCGTGGGTGACGCAGGAAGAGTTCCACCGCCGCCGCGGCGAGGTGCTCTTCGAGGGCAACTGGATCACCGTGGCGCGCACGCAGGAGATACTCGCCGCGCGGCAGCACAAGGCGAAGAGCTCCGAGCTGCGCCGCATCATCGAGCAGGCCGCCGGCGCCGGCAGGAGCGCGGCGCAGGCCCAGGATGCCCTTGCCGCGGCCAAGCCCGAGGATCTGGAGCTCGCCCTCATCGATGCGCTCGGCCAATCGACCAGGGCCAAGCTCTACGCGGCGGCCGAGCTCGGAAAGCGCCGGACGCTTCGCGCCGTGAAGCCGCTCGCCAAGCTGATCGTCACCGGCACGACCAAGGACGTCCGGCAGGCAGGCCTCGATGCGCTGTACGCCGTGAAGTCCGCCGACACCTGCCTGGCGCTCTACGAATACCTCTACCACGAGCGCATCGCGTACCGCGTGTACGCGCTGCAGGCCCTGGCCTGCTTCCCCGACCCGCGCAGCGTCTACTACATTCTGCACAGTTTTCCGCTCGTCTGGGAGGGCCGCGACCGCGCGTTCATCCTGAGCAACGTCACCGCGGCCGTGGTGCGCGGGTACGAGCTCGTCGACCGCCAGCCGCTGCGCATGGGCCTGGGCGTCGAGCAGATCACCACGAGCGGCGTCTCGATCGGCGGCGGCGCGGGTGCCTACTCCGAGACGCCCGAGGACCGCCACCGCCGCGCCGAGGCGTATCTCAGGGCGGCGCTGCTCGAGCAGCTCACGGGCAAGGAGTTCGGCGTCAACATCGATTCGTGGGATCTCTGGTGGCGCGTCGAGGGCCGCCAGCTCATCGGCGAGCGCATTCGCGAGCAGGAAGCCATGCGCAAGTCTCCCGAACCCCGCGCACCCGCGTCCACGCCGCCGCCCGTCATGCCGCCGCCGCTCATGGATTGACGCGCACCCCGCACGCGGGTCAGCCGGCGGGGCGCGGCCCGTCGGCGGCCGCGCCCACGAACTCCTCGATCGCCCGCAGGGCCTCTTCCGCATCGTGATCCCAGAAGATGAGGTGGTTCGAGCGCGGCAGCGTCACGAACTCTTTGCGCGCGCTCTTGAACTGCGCGAACGCGGCCTTGCCGGCCTTGTACGAGGCGGCGTGGTCCTGCATCGACTGGAGGACGAGCACGGGCGCCGTCACCTTCGCGAGCGTCTCCGGCGCGCGGGCGCGCGCTCCGATGGCGCAGAGCTCGGTGACCGCGGCGGTGGGCACGCCGCGGTAGGCGAGGATCTGCTTCTTGACCTCGCTCCGGTTGGTGCCGAGGAACGCGTCGCTTCTCACGATGAAGCGCGTGAACGGCTTCAGCACCTCGTTCCAGACGGGCGCCGGCAGGACGTAGTAGAGCTTGTAGGTGACATCGAAGTACGGCGCGACGAGGACGAGGCGGTCGGGCGCCTCCTCGGCGGCGAGCAGCGTCGCGAGCGCGCCGCCGATGGAGAAGCCGATGACGGTCACGTCCTTGTGCGTCGCCTTGAGCGCGCGGTACTCGGCCCGCACGGCCTCCATGAACTCATCGGCCTTGACCTTCTCGAGGTCGTAGGGCGTCGTGCCGTGGCCGGGGAGCAGCATGGCGCGCACGGTCAGCCCCCGGGCGTTGAGCCGGGCGGGCAGCTCGCCCAGGTCGTTGCGCGATCCGAGCCATCCGTGGATGAGGAGGCACGCGCGCGTCGGGCTTCCCGGCAGCGTCAGGGGCTCGGTGCCGGCGATGAGGGCCGTGGCGGGGTCGCGCGCCGCGGCCGCCACCTCGCGCGCGACCGCCTTCTTGGCGGCGCACGAGTAGCACGAGCCGGCCGCGACCGCCGCCGCGGCGGGGAGCGCCGCCATCACGAGAATCCTCCTCATGCGCCGCATGGTGTCCGCCCTCCATGGTGCCGTGCGCCCGCGCAAGAGCGGGCACGGCAGGCTCCATTGTGCACCGGCGTTCGCTGCGTGTACACTGGATGCGCCGCACCGGACGCAGGCTGAGGAGAGAGCCGTCGCGAGGTGCAGGCGCGGGTGGCGGCGCGCAAGGGAAAGGAGCCGCATGGCGATACCGCGCATCGGGCTCAACACGAGCCTCGACAGCCAGCGCGTGGCCGTGGGCTACGGCTACATCGAAAAGGTCAGGCAGGCGGGCGGGGCGCCGGTGCTCCTGCCGCCCGTGTCGGCGCCCGCGATGCTCGCCCGGCAGCTCGAGGTCGTCGACGGCATCGTGTTCGTGGGCGGCGCCGACTACGACCCCGCCCTGTACGGGAAGCCCACGCACCCGAAGGTCGAGCTGGTCCCGAAGGAGCGCCAGGACTACGATCTGGCGCTCTGCCGCGCCGTGCTCGCGCGGCGGATTCCCGCGCTCGGCATCTGCGGCGGCCTGCAGCTCGTGAACATAGCGGCGGGCGGCACGCTCCTCGTGCACGTCGAGGGCCACGCGACGGGCGAGCACAAGGTCGCCGTCACGGAGGGGAGCGCGCTCGCGCGCGTCCTGCAGGCGACGGCGCTCGCCGTCAACAGCTCGCATCACCAGGCGGCCGATGCGGAAGGCGCGAACCTCAGAGTCGTCGCGCGCGCCGAGGACGGCGTCATCGAGGCCCTCGAGGCGGCCGACGCGCGGTTCCTCCTCGCCGTCCAGTGGCACCCGGAGCGCATGCAGACCCAGGAGAGCGCGCGCCTCTTTGCGGCGCTCGTCCGCGCGGCGGCATCGTCATGAGCGACGCGGGCGGCGTCTACATCGTCGCGGGCGAGGCGTCGGGCGATCTTCACGCCGGCAACCTCGTCCGGGCCCTGCGGGCGCTCAGGCCCGGCCTCGAGGCCCGCGGCATGGGCGGCCCGCGCCTCGCGGAGGCCGGCTGCGCCGTGTCGGTCGACCTCACGGAGTTCGCGGTGATGGGCCTGGTGCGCGTCGTGCCGCTCCTCGGCCGCTTCCTCGATGTGATCAACCTCTTTCGGGCCGAGCTCGTCGCGCGCCGGCCGAAGGCCGTCGTGCTCATCGACTACCCGGGGCTCAACTTCATCCTCGCGGGCGTGGCGCGGAGGCTCGGAATTCCCGTCGTCTACTACTGCTGCCCGCAGCTCTGGGCCTGGGCGCCGTGGCGCGTCCGGAAGCTGCAGCGCCTGGCGCGCCTCCTCCTCGTCATCTTCCCGTTCGAGGAGGAGTTCTTCCGCGGCGGGGCGGCGGCCGTGAAGTACGTCGGCCACCCGATATGCGATGCGCTCGCGGCGATCGACCGCGCGGCGGCGGTGCGGGAGCTGCGCGCGCGCTGCGGCGCCGGCGACGGCGAGACGCTCGTCGGGCTCTTCCCGGGCAGCCGGCGCCAGGAAATCGCGGGCCTGGTCGCGGCGCTGAGCGAGACGGCGCGAGTTCTGGGCGGCCGCCATGCCGGCGTCAAGTTCGCGTTCTCGTGCCTCGCGGAGAACCGCGCGTCGATGTTCCCGCCCGGGCTGCCGGTCGTCACGGGCCCGGGCGAGCGGCTCATGGCCGCGTGCGATGCGGCGATGGTCGCCTCGGGCACCGCGGCGCTCGAGCTCGCGTTCTTCCGGAAGCCCATGACGGTCGTCTATCCGCTGGCCGGATGGAAGCAGAAGCTCTTCAGGGCGCTCAGCACGACGCCGCGCATCTCGACCGTGAACCTGCTCGCCGGAACGGACATCGTGGGCGAGCACTTCATCGCGCACCCCGAAGATGTCGCCGCGGCGGCCGATGACCTCTCGCGCCTCCTCGGCGACGCCGAGGCGCGGCGCGCGTGCGTGCAGTCGCTTGCCGAGATCGCGGACAGGTACCTGCTCCCCGGGGCGAGCGCGCGGGCGGCCGCGGAGATCCTGGAGCTGATGGATCGCGCGGATGCCGCGCCCGGCGCGGGTTCCGGCGGGCGGTCGGAGTCTTCGCCATGAGCGCGCGCGACCAGGCTGCGCCTCGGTTCTCAGACGCGGAGAAACTGCGCTTCATCGTCCTCGTGACGCTGCTGCTCGTGATCGCGGGCATGCTGTGGATGCGCCGCAAGGAAGCGCTGGCGCCCGAGGAGGGTTCCGCGACGCCGCCCGCGGCCGTGCTTCCCGAAACCGCCGGCGGGCAGGCTCCCGCGGAGGGGCCGCCGCTCGAAGGCGTCATGGACCCCGACCCCGTCGAGCCCTGCGTGTGGAATTCCGCCGAGGCGCTTGCCGGCGCGAAGGACGGAAGCGATGCGCCCGCTCCCGCGGCGCTCGCGTATCTCATCTACGCCTGCCGCACGACGCCCCTCGACGACAAGGGCCGCGCCGAAGCGCCGCGCGTGACGGCGCGCGAGCTGCGCGAGCGCGGCAAGAGCCTCCGCGGCGCGTGGGTGGAGGCGGTCGGGGCGGTTTACGCCGGCTTCCATGCGCCGGAGCAGGTTTCGTGGTCCGGCCCGACCGGCGTCTACCGGATCTACGCGAGCTATCTCTTCGATGCCGAGGGCGGCGCGATCAAGGTGTACAGCGTGCGCGACGAGCCGTCCTTCGCGCCCGGCGACATGGCGGCCGTGCGGGGCTTGTATCTGCAGACCCTGGCCTACCGGAACGGCGAGGGCGCGCGCGTGTGCGCGCCGGCCATCGTCGCCGAGCGCCTCGCGCGATTC